>DAWB01000091.1:0-8811 GCA_002505805.1 Methanosaeta sp. UBA80
TTCATGCAAAAAATTCACAGAATCACTTAATGCGTTTTCAGAATCGGCCCGCTGAAAAGAATACTGGCGAAGAACGAAAAGGGAAGAATATATAAAATTCGCTCTTCCCTTTTCTCTTCTCTCGTTGAGTCTTTGCGCCCAGGATACATCCTTATCTTTTTTAATAATTAATTTAAGCTATCTATATTTTGAAATATGAAATTGCTATCTATTGATTCTGCCTAAGATCTAATATGTCATTTTAATTATAAAATTTATAATTCCCCCTCTCTAAGGCATTTCGCCCGGCATAAGCAAAAGGAATAAATGGTTAAAGCTCACGTACGGGAAGAGAGGGTTCTTGATTGAGCGCCCTATCGAGAAAGGAGGTTCATGAAATGAGGTTTATTCTTTCAATCTTCGTAGTATCAGTTCTTCTGGCAGGCACGGCCATTATGGCCAATGCAGCTGATGTTCTTGATTTGAGCACATTAAATAAAAAACCAGTTATGGATGTGGTTCAGCTTCCCCGGCTGTCGCCAACCTTGCCCACCACTCCCGCCACCACCCTGGGCGGAAATGTGAATGGCAATGTTCTTGATCTCAGCACCCTGGGAAAGAAGGTTGCGCTTAATGTTACCGCGACCAACATCAGGGGCGCTTCTCCGATCACAGTTACTCCCATGTTTGCGGTTAAGAATGAAAATGCAGGCAACCAGGCAGGATCAGTCTATACTCTGCCCCAGGCAATATCCTCCGGCACCATCGTCTATACCCCGCCTATTGCCATATTCGGCGGAGCTTAAAAGGGGAGAAGATGAGGATCAAGCTTGAGGTGGACGGAAAGGAGATCGACTTAAATGACTTCACTCAGGAGATCATCGGAAATGTCTCTGCAGCCATGGCCGGATCTCTGCGCGGAGTGGAGCCTGACTGGAAGGAGATGGAGATAAGAATAAAAAAGTGATTCTATCTCAATCCTTCTTTCCTTTTTTAAAGGCGGATGATAAATCTATAAAATAGGTTCCTTCTTTTACCGCCATGATCAATTCATCTCTCTCAAAGAGGGAAGGGAGATTGAGCTCATATGTGCCCGGAGCGGTTATCTTGATGCTCTCCAGGGCTTTGCCCTCCGGCTTGCCCTCGATCTCAATCTTCACCGGCGGATGAGACGGGGGGAGTCTCTCTCTCTCAGAGAGGGTGCTGCTGTGTATCTCAGGCCTGATGGAATCCTCTGGAGGCGACTTTTTTGCCCCCTTCGGTGGGACTCTGACTCCCATAGCTCTGGTTATTATCAGCTCCTTCCTTTCATCGCCCTTGGCTGGAACCTTTTTAACAAACATGAACTTCTTCCAGCCGCATTTGGGACAGCCTTTTAAAATGTCTTCACCAGAATCGAAAACATTATTGCAGCGGGTACAGATATGCGGCATCAGTCTCCCACGGATACCTTGGTGCTTATCTGGTACTTATCCTTTTCAATGGTGCGAAGCTGATTGGCAGGGCCTATCACCGTCATCCTTCCTTTCAAGCTTCTGCCGAATAATCGGTCCAGGAAGGATCCCTCTTTCTTGGAAGGATAGCTCTCGATCTCTATTCCCGAGAACTCGTCTACCCTTATCTCGGTCATGGTCATCTCGATGAGGCGCACCTCCTCATCCGAGGTAAGTCCGTTCTCTAAAACCACGATCTTGCCTTTCTTGACCTTATCCAGGATGAGCCGAATCTTCTCCATCGAGGTCATCCTCTCCAGCTTCTCCCCGGAGATGAGGTCCATATGCACTTCTCGCATCAAGATCACCCGAAATGAGTTGCTATCGCCTGATAGAGGCTGTCTATGTTCGATCCTTCCAGGGCAGAAATCGGAACCATGGCATGCTGAGGAAAGGCCGCCTTGATCCTGGCCGGTGAGGCATTTGGCAGATCCATTTTATTGGCCACAATGAGCAGGGGGAGCTTTCTCGCTTCCATATTCCCAATAACAGTGACATTGACCTGAGTATAGGGATCCTCGGTGGAGTCCATTACCAGGAGCACGCCATCCAGGTCGTCCAGCCATTTGATGGCTTCAATAACTCCTTCCGTGGCCTCTTTTGCCCTCTTTTTGGATTCCGGCTCGCTCAGGCCGAAGGCCATAAACTCCCTAAAATCAATCTTGGTGGCCATTCCAGGGGTGTCGATTATATCGAGCTCTATGCTCGATCCGTTGGCGTTGATCACCACACCTTCCTTTCTCATGGCTCTGCGGGTCTCATGGGGGACTGGAGATATCTCCCCAAAGCTCTCCCCCTCGGTCCAGTCATGCAAAATTCTGTTGGCCAGGGTGGTCTTCCCTGCATTGGGCGGGCCATATAATCCTATCTTGGCCCTCTTTTTTTTAAATATCCTGTTGATCCAGGATCCAAGGCTCTCCCTGAGGCTGTCAAATAAACCCATATCCTACCTCTTTACCACAAATGGGCACCTCTATACTAATAATTTTCCATGATTTTCTTCAGGATCCGAACGACAGGTTCCAATTTAACCAAGCCAATTGATCTGCAAATTTTTGAATTATACCTGAAATATCTATGCAATAGCATTAAGTGCTGTATGCCTCTTAAAAGCTTCGTTGGCCTGATGGAATCTCAGGCAATTTTGATATATTTAATAAATTAAAAAAAAGTCATACCTAGGTCTTGCCTATGGCATCTTATATGATCTCTGGCTTATATGCCCTAGAGCCTTTATTTGGTCTTTTTTGCACCTTTCTTTGCTTTTTTAGACTTGGCCTTGCTGCGTTTGACCACCACTATCCTCTCTCCGGTGGGCTCTATAGACTCCAGTTTTATTATCCCCTCTTTCTTGACCTTTGGCTTCCAGATCTTGTCTGGCATCCAGGCAGGTGCACCCTTGGGCTTGGCTACTTGAATTCTCTCTCCGGAGAACACATGGACATTCTTGGTTCCTTTCTCTCTGAGTTTGATATCGGTATGGCCTCGATTGGCAGCCTTGAGTGCCGCCTGCCTGGGTGCCTTTCCTGTAAATACAGCTACCTCGTTACCGTTTTGATCCCTGAGGGCATAGTTTTTCATCTCTTTTTCAGCCATCTTCTCCTCCTAAGCTGTTCATCGGTAATCTCCATAAGAACTGATTGTATAAAATAGTTCCCTAAGGTTCTTTGCATAATGCTAAAAACCTCTTCGGGATATAATTCGGGGATCTCGCTTTAGCGCTAACAGGAGCCTTCAGGGGAGAAATCCGGTCTTAGCTGGATATCGACCTTCATCGCCTCCGATACGCCGGCGGCATCAGAGGGACAGGTGGCTCCGCCAGTGGCTATATATCTCTTCAAATAGCCCCAGATGACGGAAATTTCCAAGGGCAATTTTATGCATTTTGGCAGATGGTGGCGCATGCTATTCCTGGCAGCCCGGCAACCTCCACCTGAATTTCTTATTTGGATGCACCTTCTGTTGCAGGCAGCAGCTGTTCTCAGCAGTGTCCTGCCAACATCGATATTGACCGGCGGGTTCAGAATGCTTCGAGCATAAACCGCCGCTGCCATGGCAAAGAAGGATAAGCTTTCTATGGTGCCTTCAGACCATCTTTGGGAGAGGTATCTCATTATCCTGGGATTGATCTCCATCTTGGCCAGTTCAACCAGAGCCCGATAGCTGCTGGCTGTAGGCATTAATAATGATTGATCGAATTCAAATACCTTCTTGGAGGCTCTTCCGTCCACTAATAGAACAAATCGGCTACCATACCTCTCTTCGTATTCGTCCATCATCGGTCTCGGAAATTTCTCTCTAACTGAATTGAAGCCCTGCCGGATGAATCCAGATTTCTCCAAGAGGCGCATTATAGACTCTTCTCTTGCCTCAATATCTTGGGGGAAGACTGCTCCAACTACCTAATCTTCGATGCTTTACTGGTTTTTATAGCTTGGCAAATCGCAATGGGAATAGGCTTTCTTCATTCTCATCTATATGGGCGGCATTAGTGCCAGGGTATTCTTCTCTAAATGCAGCCTTATAAATTCAGCCTTCCAAAACCAATAAATATAAAGCACTACATCTTCGGCTCTGTTGATGTATCCTGGCGCCGGTTGCAAGATATTCAGGCAGCTTTTCTCTTGCTGTCTTTTTCTGATCTGCGCCCATACAGGATCGTATTTGACATCCTTGCAGAGTATATTCGGGGGTTTATTCAATGCTCATTAAACTTAAAAATTTCCTGTTATTGGCGGTTGCCATCGCCTTCTCAGCATCGACTATTGGATTGGGCCAGGAAGAGGGCTACAATCCTGCATTTGAGATTGGCTCAGGGGAGGATGACTGGTGGACAGCATACCCAGATCAGCATCAAAACGCCAGCCTTCCTGCAGATCATCCCGACTGGGTCTTGGATGAGCTTGAGGATAAGCCTCTCCTTATACTGGTGCACAGCAGCAACTGCGTGCCCTGTCTGGTACAGATTCCTAGAATCGAGTCGGCCGTGGCTAGATTCGGTGATAGCATCTCTTATCATGATGTGCTGGCGCAAGGAGCCGGCTTTAAGGAGGCTTTGGACATCCTTAATGTATATGATCCCCGAGGGGGAAAGCAGTACGTCCCGACTAACATATTCATTACCCTGGCCGAAGGCCCGGATGGAGAGGTTGATGTGGCCTGGCACAGCAAGACCGACATTATGAGCCAGGAAGATATCGACTCATATCTGAAGGACGCTATTTATTACCATAAGAAAAATATAGACTCCTGGGATTGATGGTGGAGGAGATATTGCCCCATTCTGCCGCAGGCAAGACAGGGCCGTTCTGGCCGGCCTTGCCTATTATTTTCTCTCTTTTCAGCCTGATCCTCTTCTCCTCGGTCCCGGCTCTGGCCGAGGAGGCCGTCCGGGCTCCGGATTTCAATGCCACAGGCGCGGACGGCAAGAGCTTCTCTTTATCCGGATTTTCCGGCTCGCCTCTGATCTTGCATATAACCAATATTGAGATCCCTCTATGCATAGAATGCGAGAAATCCCTCCAGGGCCAGGTGGAAGAGCTGGCTCGCCTGAAGGAGATGCATCCAGAGATCCAGATAGCTACAATCAACATGCGCAAGAATCCTTACTCCGATGACGGAAGGAATCTGGCCGAGAGTTGGTGGGCGGTCAATATAACCTGGCCCTGGACCGAGGATATAGAGCCTTATGCCATCGCCAGCAAATATCTCGACTACTGGAATGTGCGGGGCGGCTCCTCCAATCCCACTTTGCTGCTCATAGACAGGGATGGCATGATCTCTGCCATATATCATGTCTACCGGGTAGGCGAGGGTGAGTTGGACGGAGTGCAGAGCGCAGAGACGCTATATAACAAAATTCAGGATCTGGACAGCAGAGGATGGCAGGGGCTGGAGGGAGAGATATCCCGGCAGAATGTCTCTGCATTGGGAATGTTTATACTGGGCATAGTGACATCTCTGGCTCCCTGCTCCATCGCCCTCATGATCGCCGTGTTCTCTTATGTCCTGACGGTACGGAGAAAGGAGGAGTACACCAGGAAGAGCGTCTCATCATCTAAAGAGGGCTTTTTGATTGGAGTGGCCTTCACCCTGGGCATGGGGGCGGTCTTCTTTGTTTTGGGGCTGTTCATATCCCAGGTGGGGCTGTTCATACGCGACTCCCGCCTTTTCGACCTTCTGGCCGGGCTGATTATGATCCTGCTCGGCGTCAGCAACATCAAGCCATTGGAGGAGATAATTGAGCCGCTTAAAAGCCGGCTGCGAGGGCCGGGCGGTGAGCACTGCGAGGTTAAAAAGAGCCTGCTGCAAAGCTCGGTGGAGGCATCCATCTCCCTCTTCCAGCGATCCGCCTTCATCGGAGCCCTCACTTTGGGGGTATTCTTCGCCCTAGGCTGGGCCCCTTGTGCTCTTTCCATGGTCCTGCCGGTGCTGATCTGGCTGGCGTCCCAGGATGTCACCCCCCTGGCGGGAGGCATGATGCTCTTCATCTTCGGGGTGGGTCACGGCGTTCCCATCATTCCCATAGCCACCTTCTCCCGCACCGTTGGAGGAAGGATCGGGGAGAAGTATGTATCTGTGGGTGCCTGGACCACCAAGTTCTTCGGGCTGCTGGTGATTGTGGTGGGTGTGGTTTATGCGGCGAGGTACTTCGGGCTGCTGCTGTGGTAGGGGATCCCGGTATCCCGAAACCTCTTAATATCTTTCAATATAATCTATTGTCCATGAAAAATAGATTAGCCGTTCTTATCCTCCCACTTTTGCTCCTGTCCAGCCCGGTGGATGCATCCGGCGGCTGGTTCAAGGTGATCAATGTCACTCCCATAGAGATGACTGCCAACAGCGAGGCCAACTTCACCGTCTCGGTCAAGGGCATGGGGGGCGAGAGGGCCTATGTGGAGCTGGTCTTCAGGAATCGGAGCGAAGGCTTCGACTTCAACTGCCCCAAGATGATAAAGAATGTCTTTCCTGCCGGCGTCACCGATTATGAATGCTCGGTCAGGGCAGGCGATGTTGCCCCCGGCAACTACTCCTTTGTTGTGGATACAGCCGCTCCGGGAGCCAGGCCGGGAAAGCTTACCGCCTACATCAATGTAATAGAGCAAAAGAGCCAGGTTGAAGCTATTTACGACTCGACGATCGATTATCTGAGGGATATGTCAGGCTCAGGCGATTCGGAGCCTGAACTGTCAGAGAATTCCGGAGGGGCATCTCCGCCAACAGGAGCGGAAGCCGAGGCAGGTGAAGCGCTGCCAGAGGCTCCTATGCCCGGAGCAGCAATGGCAATTCTCAGCCTGCTGGTCACTTTGAGAAGTTTCAGGAAGAGGATATAGGTCTAGCTCTCCATCTCCCAGCCCAACCTCTCTCTGATGATCAGATAGCTCATCTCCGGAGGTATGGCTCCCACCTCGGTGCATATCAGATCGATATATTGGTGTGGCGTGACATCGAAGGCCGGGTTTCGAACCCGGACATGGCTGTAGCGGCTGTGATCAGCCAGAACCTCCGCCGCATCCCTCTCCTCTATGGTCACCAGCTCGCCCAGGATGGTCTGGGGGCTGAACTTATAGGTCTCGGCGGCCACCATGAAGCCGGTCCTGGCCTCATGGGCAGATAGGGCAATCTGGGCGGTTCCGATCTTATTTACCAGCGTTCCGTTGGCGGTTATCACATCCGCCCCCACCACCACCAGGTCCACCTCATTCATGAAGCTCCTCGCAGCAGAGTCGACTATCAGCTCCGTCTCCACACCCATCCGGTCCAGCATTCCTATGGTGGTATGCCCCTGGAACCTGGGACGGGACTCGGTGGCGATCACCTTGATCTTTTTGCCTGCTTTGTGAGCGGTGCTTATCACCGACAGGGCAGCCAAAGAATTGCAGTGGGTCATCACCACATCGCCATCTCTGATCCTCCTGCTGCCGATCTGGCCGATCTTCTCCAGAGCCTTCTCCGAGCTTTCTACGAAGCGATTGGCATTGAAGACAACCGCCTCCCGGGCGGAGGGCAGGTCGGCTGCCTCATATTTCATGACCATGCGTATGGCATTGGATAGAGAGATCGCAGTGGGCCTGGTCTCCAGAAGCATCCGGGCCGCGGCCTTCATCTGGGTATTGAAATCATCCAGACTCTCTGCCTCTGCCGCCAGGGCCAAGTCGCGCAGGGAGGCAGCAGCGGCGCTGGCGATCCGACCCGCTCCTCTTATCTCCATGGAGCTTATCCTGGCCGAGGTCTGTATTACCTGATCTATAGGTTTCATTTGATCACCGCTTATATCCCTTCAGGATAAATTCATTTCCCGCCGGCATAAATTGTTTTCTTCGAGATGGTCTTCTTGTCTTTTCTTCTGGCCTTGGCAGGCACACCAAAAGAGATAAAACCAACCAGGCGAAAGCTGCAACCGGGAGGAATCCAATCGCCCGATAAGCCAATTTCCGGTGCAATAGACGCTCATTGCCATCTGGACTTCAAACAATTTAATAAGGACCGCCAAGAGGTACTGGACAGCGCCCGCCGCTCAGGGATAGCTCATATGATCAACTCCGGGGTCGACCTCTCCACCAATTCCAGGTCTCTGGAGCTCTCTACTAAATACGATTTCATCTCTGCTACTCTGGGCCTCTCGCCCAATACATTGGAGAGCATCAGGGAGCCCGAGCTGGATATGCTCTTCCGGCAGCTGGAAGAGAATGCCGATCGAGCGGTGGGGATAGGGGAAGCGGGACTTGACTACTATCACTGCAAGGATGCCACCGGCAGGAGGCGCCAGGCGGAAGTCTTCAGCCGGGTCATTGATCTGGCCAGGTCCCTGGACAAGCCCCTGGTGATCCACTCCCGGGACGCAGAGCAGCCTGCTTTGGATATGGTCAAGCATCTGGATAAAGTGGTCTTCCACTGCTACAGCGGCTCTCTCTCCACCATGAAGGAGGCACAGGACCGGGGGTATTACATCTCCCTGGCCACCAATGTCTGCCGTTCCGGCCGCCATCAGATCCTGGCCCGCAATGTATCTCTGGAGAGGCTGCTGGTAGAGACTGACAGCCCCTTTCTCTCTCCCAGAGGAGGACGCAATGAGCCCTCATTCGTTCTGGACTCCATTCGCCTGATCGCCAGAATCAGAGGAATGGAGCCTCAGGAGCTGGCGAGGATAACGGCGGAAAATACCAAACGAATTTATAACATCCGATCAAGTACACTACCTTAGAGAATTCATAAAGAAATGGTCAAGATGAACAGGATGCCAATTCAATTTGAGCATATAATGAGCTACCTCGGCTCAAAGAAGGAGAAGGGCAGAAAGAAGATCGGACTGCTCGTGGATGGGCCCAATATGCTCAGA
>DAWB01000091.1:8872-9550 GCA_002505805.1 Methanosaeta sp. UBA80
TGTGGATGTGAGGATGGCGGTGGAAGGCGTGGATATGATCTACAATCCGGTCATAGATACCCTGGCCCTGGTCACCCGGGATGCCGATCTCAAGCCCGTGCTGCTCAAGGCCATGGAGCATGGCAAGGAGACCATTATCTTCGGAGCTGAGCCGGGATTCTCTGTGGCTCTCAGAAACTCCGCCGATTATGTCATAGTTCTGCGTAACGGCCAGTATGTGACCGAATGAGAGATTTGAAGCTTGCTATCTAGGTGGCTGGGAAATGAAGAAGAATGAATGGGGCGAGCTGGAGAGTCAAGGCAGCTGGAGAAGCAGGATTCCCTCCGGCCTTCCCATATCCGCATCAGGAGCTATATTGCTGCTTTGCATAGCGGTATTCTTCCTCGGGGCAGTTGTTCCCGGCCTTTTCGGCTTTTTGGCTCTCCGGCCGGAATACCTGATGCAGAGGCCCTGGACTCTGATAACCCACATGTTCGTTCATGCCAATTTTGACCATCTCTTCTGGAATATGGTCGTGCTCTTCTTTTTCGGCATGGAACTGGAGCGGCGGGTGGGTGAGAGGAAATTTCTGGAGATCTATATCCTGTCCGGAATAGTGGCGGCGGCAGGGCAGATGATGGTGGCGGGAGGAAGCCTTGTGGGAGCCAGCGGCGCTCTCTACGGGGTAATGGGCTGCC
>DAWB01000241.1 GCA_002505805.1 Methanosaeta sp. UBA80
CTGCCCGCAGGAGAGCCAGTGCGAATGCATGTGCGTGCGCGGCAAAAAGGGCGAACCGGTGGCGATCGGCCGCCTGGAGCGCTATGTGGCCGACTGGGACCTCTCCACCAAAAAGTGCCCCGTATGCGAGCTTTTACCGCCGTCCGGAAAGCGGGCCGCCGTGGTGGGATCGGGGCCGGCCGGCCTCACCTGTGCTGCCGATCTGGCCCGGATGGGACACTCGGTAACCATATTCGAGGCCCTGCATGATGGCGGCGGGGTTCTGGTCTACGGCATCCCTGAGTTCCGGCTGCCCAAGAATATCGTCCGATCGGAGATAGAGTATGTCCAGTCCCTGGGGGCAAAGCTGGAGCTGGACAGCGTAGTGGGCCGGCAGGTCCAGATCAAGGGCCTTTTTGAAGAGGGATTTGATGCTGTGTTTTTGGGCATTGGCGCAGGTGCGCCGCGCTTTCTGGGTGTTGCCGGAGAGAACTTAAGCGGTGTGTACTCGGCCAATGAGTACCTCACCAGGGTCAATCTGATGAAGGCCTACCGCTTCCCGGAGTACGACACTCCCATCAAGAAGGGCAAGAGGGTAGCGGTTGTAGGAGGCGGAAATGTGGCCATGGATGCCGCCCGTTCCGCCATGCGTCTGGGAGCAGATGAGGTTCATGTGGTCTACCGACGGAGCAGAGAGGAGATGCCCGCCCGCCTGGAGGAGGTCCACCACGCTCGGGAAGAAGGGGTCGTCTTCCGCATGCTGACGAACCCCACCGCCATTTTGGGAGACGCGAACGGCTTTGTCCGCGCCATGACCTGCGTGGAAATGGAGCTGGGCGAGCCAGATGCCTCGGGAAGGCGCAGTCCGCGAACCAAGAAGGGCTCGGAGCATATTGTGGAGGTGGACACCGTGGTCATAGCCGTGGGTACAGTTCCCAATCCACTCATCGCCTCCAGCACCCCGGAACTGAAGACCACCAAATGGGGCACTCTGGTGGTCGACGAGCGGGGCCGGACCACCATGGAAGGGGTCTGGGCCGGAGGGGACATCACCACAGGCGGAGCCACAGTCATCAGCGCCATGGGAGCGGGCAAGATCGCCTCGGCGGATATGGACCGGTGGCTGAGAGAGGACGGAGCTTGGGAGAAGAAATAGGAAATATCTCTGGCCTATAAACTCAGACGAGCATAGTCCTGAAAACATTGGGCGAGGCGGAAGCTGTGATCTTTATTCTTGAATGCACCGTATACAATCGCTCTTATGATGCGGTCCGGCAATGAATGGGAGCGCTCCGCAGAACTTGCAGGGGTACTTGCGGCTCAACTCCGAATCATAAGCCATTTCAGATTGATATCTGGGACAGTTCTCCTTGTGATGCGGCCCCTCGGAGATGGGCCAGACCCCACAGTGCTTGCAAGAGTCGTCGTACTGGAAAGGATTCGTCTGCATTCAATATCCCTCACCATCACTGTGGTGATCTTTGATATAGTAATTATGGATGGCACTCAACCGCCAGTTATAAGTATCTATAATGATATTATATGTAATTTGCCGCGTTTTGCGCAGCAAGAACGAGGACAGGATTACCTAATCTCCCAGGATAAATGAGCTTGATAGACGTATCCCACCGTAGATGCGCCACAGGCCCTCAAGAATCCTGAGATATGCTGTCTTAAGCAGCAAAAAGGTAACGTACCAGAAAGAGCCGAAATAGACCAACAGGGTCTGAGATATGCACGCCTTAACCGGCGTAGCAACCTTAATAAGGCTGAATCTGGAGCCCTCGCCATTGGCCCAGGGCGCGGCACAAGGCCTAAAACAGAGCAGACATCAGGCCCGGCATCTGGCGGTGCTTTCGGGCTCCTAAAAAAGGACGCTGTGCTTGATCCAGCGCTGTGTTTGACCATCTGTTACGGCTTTGAGTCGGGCTCGGGGCGGGATCAAGTCCGTCACTTCGGTGATCGGCTCCTGCTAACAGGGCGCTGTGGATCGGTGCTGACCCGCCTGAGACTCGATTTGGCCGCTTTCTGTTAGCGTTTTGCTGATTACTCTTATTGCGTCATCTTATGGCCGGACTCGAGCTGCTGTATCTGCTCTTCCCCTTTGGCAGCCAATTCCCTGAACTGATTAACGGTATCCCGCATTCTGGGCAGAGCTTCCTGCTTGTAGCTGCTGATGGAATCCAATGCTTCCATGACATCGGCAAAAGCATTTTTCAGCGTCTCGACAGAGACAGTGGCCTCCATTGATTGTCTCTGGATCTCTGCTCCTTGCACCTTGAGCATATGAGAGGTGCCGCTGATGATACTATTAGTGGTCTCATTGAGCATTTGAATCTTCTTTAGAACTATCTTCTGGTTATAAAGAGCACCTGCAACCATCACTCCGATCCGCAGAGCAGATATTGTGACAGTTTTAGCCCTATCTACACCCCGTATCAGCTCCTTATTATTTCTGATCACAACCTCCGTCGCCATTACGCCCTGCTGGTTTACGACGATCATCTGCTGCATATCCATGATCCTCTGACGCAGCGGAAAAAGGATCTCTTCAGCGACAAATTTGATTTTTTCCGGTTCTTCATTCCTTGACCTTGCCGCATCTATCTGTTTTTCAATCGATTCGTTCATCAGGACTCCTAGCTGCACCTCTTTCATTAGCTTTCGAGTCAAATCGCGCAATGCCTGCTGCTCGATTTCCAGAGTGGTATTGTCGTTTTTCAGGCTCTTTTTCCCTTTGTCCAAAGAGGCGATGATTTCCACAATAGCCGACTCCGCTTTCTGGTATCTGGCAAAATAGGCCCGGACCGGATTGAATACCAGGCCTAAGATGCCGGTCTTGGTGAAGTCGATCAGGCTGGGGTCCAGGTCCTCTAGCTCCCGGTGTAGCTCCATCAGGCCCTTTGCCACAACACCTCCTTCATCGCCATCTCTGGAAAGGCTGCCAACTGTCATCTGTAGCATAGAGTTTTTAGCTGCCGAACTCTTCATCGAGTCAGCCCCAAAAGACTCGATCGATTGAAGGATGAACTTCTTTTGGGCAATTTCACCGATATCCAGGGTCAGGATCTCGGCAACATTACCTTCCGCTACCGCCTGAAGCTGATCTACCTCTTCAGGTAACGGTTTAACCTGCTGCAGGACCTCTCTCTTGATCGCTGCTTCGTTGGGCAACTCCATAGTGAAAGCCATCTCTCTCTCTCCTATGCCGTCTTGATCCTCCTGCATTTACAATTCAGCATTGAACAGATTGCGCAACTCATCAACAACGTCATCCGTATCGGCATTAATACTGGCAGCCTCATTGATCCTAGATATCTCCTTTAGCGCCCCGATATCTGCATTATAGCCAATAGTGTATATGGGTATCCCGGATTGCTCCACTATGCCTTTGATATCGTGCAACGAATGCCCTCTATTGGTCTCACCGTCGCTGAGAACGAAAATCTTCAGCTTCAGATTGGGATCTGCCTCTTTCTGCTTTCGAAGCATATCCATGGCAATGGCTATACCGTCAAAGGTCGCTGTGCTGCCGCCGGTCTGCAAATCATGGACTGCTCCAGCGAATGAAGACCTATTTTTAAGATCGAATTTGGAAATAGGCAGATCAATGCGGATGTCGTCGGAGTACGATATCAGGCCAATCAAATTGTCATTGCCGATATATTTTTGACCTTCGAGCAATGAACGTTTTAATCT
>DAWB01000100.1:0-1359 GCA_002505805.1 Methanosaeta sp. UBA80
GCATTCCTCCGGAGAGAGTATTTGGGTATTTGTGGCGGAAGCTGGACAGCCCTACGACATCAAGATATCGATTGGCTATTTCAAGCGACTCATCCTTATCGGTTCTCGCCCATGAATGCTCTGCAGCAAAACGCACGTTTTCCAGAGCGCTCATCCAGGGAAAGAGAGAATAATCCTGGAACACCATGCCCCGATCAGGCCCAGGACCGCAGATCTCGTGGCCGTCGATGAGTACCTGGCCGCTGGAGGGGGTGCGTAGACCTGCCACGAGGTCAAGCAGAGTGCTTTTTCCACAACCGCTTGGGCCGATCAGCGAGACAAAATCGCCATCCTCAATGTTGAGGTTGATGTTATGCAGCGCAGTTGTTCTTTTTCCGTTGGTCCCATAGGAGACGGTGATATCCTTCAGCCCTAATCTTGCCATAAGTGAGCTCCTTTGCCTGTGATTAGGGATTTGTGATGTAAATGCTTTGAGAATCGAGCAAAAGCTGCCGCAAAAATAGGGCTTAATAGATGACGCATGAGAACTCATCGTGTTTTCAAAAAGACTGNNTCTGCTGTACATCCTCCCCCTCGCCTCCTTGAAAATTGGATCAATTAGCCCGCTTTCTTGTACAGGAACTACCAGCCCCGAACCTGCAGAACTTCTCCCTCTGGAATTAATGTCGCATCAAGACCCTTCATGGCTGCACCAAGACCTTTAGAAACCTGGGCCAGGAGTTGCGGATTCTCAAAATTATGCACTGCCTGGACGATTGCCTTTGCCATTGCCTCTGGCTCCTCAGACTTGAAGATACCTGAACCCACGAATACACCATCAGCTCCAAGCTGCATCATCAGAGCAGCATCCGCAGGGGTTGCCACGCCTCCAGCGGCAAAGTTGACCACAGGCAAGCGCTGCAGTCGAGCACACTCCACAACAAGGTCGTAATCGGCCTCGATATCGCGGGAAACCTTTAGAAGCTGCAGATCATCCATGCCCTTCAGGCTCCTTATCTGCCCTTGGATCATTCTCATATGCAAAACCGCCCGGCTCACATCGCCGGTACCGGCCTCGCCTTTGGTCCTGATCATAGCCGCCCCCTCCTTAATTCGCCTCAGAGCTTCGCCCAAATTTCGAGCACCGCAGACAAAGGGAATAGTGAACCTGGTCTTCTCGATGTGGAATTGGTCAGCAGGCGTGAGAACCTCGGACTCGTCCACCATATCAACACCGAGAGCCTCCAAGATCTGGGCCTCTGCGAAGTGCCCGATTCTGGCTTTGGCCATTACAGGTATGGTTACAGCATTAACAATCTGCTCTATTATGGCTGGATCTGCCATCCTGGCCACACCTCCCATCTTTCTGATATCCGCTGG
>DAWB01000100.1:1413-16335 GCA_002505805.1 Methanosaeta sp. UBA80
AAAGCCGCGCTTGAGCAGCTCCGTTCCAAATCTCAAATTCTCAAGTTCCAGTGCCATAAAATTACCTCTAGCTTCTTTCGCTGCTTCTAAATTAGGGGTGCGAAATTGTTGACGGAGATTAATAGCTGTGCATTAAGGCAAATTGGCCTTTGCGGCAATAATTGTCCACAATGCTATCAAGCTGCATTTGTTAATGCTCTCAGCTTGGCCAAATCTCCTTCGTCCAGGCATACCGACCACACCGTCATCACCTGGTCGTCAGGAAGCCTCCTGTAAGAAATGTCTGCATAATTCTTGCCATTCCTGTCGCAGTACCGGGCCATGATACGACAGGAGACATCCAGCAGCTGTGAGGAAAAAGGGCCCTTTCCAATGGCAACCGGACCGTTGATGCCCAGCGGCTCAAAGAGTATGTCGCCATCCTTTGCCAGTATAGCCAGCATTTTATTCTCTCCTTCATTTCGGCCCACAATAAGCTTCGCATTTTGAGAGAGACGGAAGTATCTGCCCGATTTCAATAGACTGATGTTCTGCATGTCCAGCTCACCATGATCGATGAGGTCTTTTATCCGGCCAGCGAACTTGGGATCGGTGAGAAGGCATCCTCCGGCAGCGCAGGGGTAGTCGTTGATCCCAAGATCCCTGGCCAAAGCCATCTGCGGCCTCCTGGAGCGCCCAGCTATATCCAACATCCTCTCCCGGCTTATCCATCCGTTCTTCTCAGGGATAGTAGGGGCAAGGAGCTTTGCCGAAAGGGGCCGGACCACCAAACCCTCCAGCCCGGCTTCTCTCTCGATCAAATTCATCTGGCGCCTGAACTGGCTCATAGGCCTTTGGCCCAGCACCTCTCCTGTGATGATGAAGGATGAACCAGACTGCTCCATCAGCTCGCGGCTCTTCTTGAAGAACAGTATCCTGCAATCGATGCATGGATTCATGTTTGCACCGTAGCCGTGCGCAGGCTTTTCCAGCACTTTCAGGAAATCCTCGGTTGCGTTAATGATCTTTAGCTCAATTCCCAGTGAATCAGCCACCCGGCGGGCATTGCTGCCGCAACCCAGACCGGAGGAATGCCTGTCGCAAAGGCAAAAAGGGGTCTTGAAGTTTACAGCTATAAGCTCCAGCCCTTCTCGGCTCATGAGCTCTGCGGCTAGAGTGCTGTCAAGCCCGCCTGAAAGAAGAATTATAGCTTTCATCATAAATCAGACCTCTGCAGTGATACGATCGGGCAGATAGTTCTCATTCATCCCTCTCCTTGCGCGGGGTCTGAAATCCAGCCTTCTTTGCGGTAATCTGCCAGACTCCGCGCGATATGGATTTCAGATCGACAATATCATGACCCTCGCTCTTCAGGCTCCTTGAGACATTGGCCGTTGCTTCTGTGTCATCCAGCAGGATGGTCAGCTCCTCACCGCCTGCCATTTCCTCCATCTTCAGCTTTGTCTTGACAAAGGTGTAAGGGCAGACCTCTCCTCTCAAGTCAAGCTCTAGGGTCAAGCCTGCACTCCTTCCGTCCTTCCTCCAGATAGTTCTCTGGCTCGATGCTGACGATCCGAGGATACTCCCCGCAAATGCTGCAGTCTAGCCTTTTTCTGGCTGAAGCCTCAAAAAAGGTCATATCAAGGGCATTGAAGCATAGCAGCCGACCGGTTAAAGTCTGGCCGGTTCCCAGAACGAATTTCAGGGCTTCTGAGGCCTGAATAGTGCCGATGATGCCCGGCAGCACTCCAAAGACGCCAGCTTCCTGGCAGCTCGGAATCAATCCCGGAGGCGGGATTTTTTTAAAGATGCAGCGATAGCATGGCCCCCTTTCGGGAATGGAGGTGGTAGCGTATCCTTCATATCTGAGGATGCTGCCGTGAGAACAAGGCTTCTTTTCCAGCACGCATGCATCGTTGATCAGATAATGAGTGGGAAAATTGTCGCTTCCATCGATCACGAAATCATACTCCCGGACGATCGTCCTGGCGTTTTCGGCAGAAAAGCACGCCTGATAGGCAACCACATCCACGTCACTATTCAGTCTGCGCACGAAGCTTTCTGCGGATATTGATTTGGCCAGGCCGATATTGCCGCCGTGAATGATCTGCCTTTGCAGGTTGCTTATTTCCACTATATCGCTGTCGATAATCCCAAGCGTTCCCACTCCTGCGGCAGCCAGATAAGCGATGGCTGAGGAGCCGAGACCCCCTGCGCCAATTATCAGCACTCTAGAACCCAAAAGCTTTCTTTGTCCAATGCCCCCCACATCTGGAAGAATAATCTGGCGCGAGTAGCGCCTTATCTGCTCATCGGTGAATGATCCAGACACCTTATCCCTCCTTCATGACAAAATCCAGGAATTCATCCATGCCTGCACGAATGATCACATCCCCGAATCGCTCTCTTCTGTTGCCGTATTGCCGGTAGAAATCCAGGCAACGATGAATTACCTTCATGCCCTGTTCCTCGTCTACGAAGTCGGCTATCTTTTTTCCAAGCATTGGGCGTCTGCCCATCCGTCCTCCCGCATAGACCAAGTATCCTGATTTTTCCGCCTTCCAAGCACTGGTGGGACAGCAATCGATGCAGTCTGCGCAATAGATGCACCTATCGCCTTTGAGCACTGGCCGGCCGTCTTCCAGAGTAAGGGCTTCTTCCCTACAGATATCCAGGCATAGGCTGCAGCCATTGCAGTCATCTCTCTCCAGTCGAGGCTCTGCCATAGCGCAAAAGCCGATATCGCTCTCAAAAGGCCGGGAGCAGGCATTAGGACAGGCAGAGACTGTGGCTTTGAACTTATCGGGCAGATCGAGACCGGAGAATCTGCTATCAATCATCCTGGCAAACCTCTGACTGTCTGCGAGAGCCTTTTTGCAGATGGGGAGACCCGGACAAGCGGTCACCGCTCGAAAGCGAGCGCCACAAGGGCCCAAAGCCAGGCTCGCCTCTGCCAGACTCTTCCTGGCGGCTTCGATATATTCAAACTTGATCCAGGGGATTTCTATTCCCTGCCGGGCAGTGAGACGAACCTCGCCCCGGCCGTATCTTTGGGCGACCTCTGCAATCCTGGGAAGCTTGTCCGCAGAGATAGTGCCGCCTGTCAGATTGAGCCGGATGGCGAAGAACTCGTCTTCCCTTTGCATGATAATACCGCCGGATTTCAGGGAGGCGTAATCGATGCGGCTAGATGAATCGGGTGTGGTCATTTCATGCCCTCTATCGAGATCCAAAAGAGCAATAGTAGAATGAAGGTTTGCATTGCGGCAAAGAATCCCTGCCATTATGGGAAGATCTTGGAAGAAGATTTAATTAACCTCTGGCATACAGCAAATGCATGAGAAAATTGGATGCCAGGAGCCTGGAGATACTGAGAAAGCTCGCGCCAGAGATCAGCGAGCCTGTTCATTACCGTTCTATTCTTCCCCCAGTGTCAATGCACCACGCTGCTGATGAAGATGATTTTCAGGAACGTCTGGAGAGGCTCTCTGCGGAGGAATTCGATTACCTGGCAGGAAAAATAATGGATGGATCGGAGTGTCTGAACTGCATCTCTCCGGAATCCGCCCGGATATTTATCGACCTCCTGGAGAAGAAGGTTCCTGGAGGGTCCGGGGAGCAGATTAGAGAGCTTTACAAATCAACCACTGGATACGAAGTTTAGTGGGCCCTGATAATCAGGTAGGGCAGGCATCGCCTTCTCCGTCATCCTCTTTCTTAACCTCATCCAGCTTTATCTTTCCCGTCTTGACCCAGTAATCCTGAATGGCAGCATGCAGAGCATCAGCTCCCAGATTGGAGCAGTGCATCTTCTGAGGCGGCAAGCCATCCAGCTCGTCTGCCACGTCCTTGCGAGTGATCTCCATAGCCTCGTCCAGCAGCTTGCCTTTGGCCATCTCCGTTACCATGCTAGAGACAGCAATGGCCGATCCGCAGCCAAATGTCCTGAACTTTATATCGTTGATCCTTTCGTCCTTGACCTTGATGAATATCTCCATGAGGTCCCCGCAAACCGGATTGCCGACCTTGCCATAGCCCGTCCGCATCATCTATCACACCAACGTTCCTGGGGTTCATAAAGTGATCCATAACCTTCTTGGAATAACCTATCTGTGCCATTATGCATTCACCTCATTAGAGTGGAGAGAGCGCCCTCAGCCTCGCCACAGTCTTCTTCACTGCATCAAAGACCACTGGTATCTGATCGGGATGGTTCGACTTTCCCAAAGTCATAACCATCGAGCCGTGCGCCTGCTCATGCTTGAGGCCCAAGGCCAAAAGAACATGGCTTGGCTCCAGAGTCCTTGATGAGCAGGCAGAGCCGGTGGATACCTGAATATCGAACATGGCATCCAGGGTCAGCAGAATGCTCTCTCCTTCGATCCTGTCAAACCTGAAGCTGGCATGGTGGGGAAGCCGATTTGTGGCATGGCCGGTCAGATGAGTCTCGTCGATTTTAAGAATCTCTCTGATCAGGCTGTCCCTGATGGCCTTCAGGCGGATGCTATCATCATTCATCTCCAGTCTTGCCAGACGGGCAGCCTCACCCATTCCAGCTATGGCAAACAGGTTTTCCGTGCCCGGTCGCAGTCCTCGCTCCTGGCCGCCACCCACAGTGACCGGCTGAATCTTAACATCGGGGCCTGCATATAAAGCGCCTGCACCCNNGCCGCATATATCGTTGCTGGATAGGGTCAGGAGGTCTATTCCATCGTTCTGCACATCTATAGGTATTCTGCCCGCAGCAGCTGTAGCATCCACATGCAGGAGCATCCCCTTTTCATGGACTATATGGCTGATCTCCTTTATGGGCTCAATTGTGCCTATCTCGCCATTGGCATACATTACAGAGGTAACAATGGTCTGTTTGCTGATCATTCTCTCCAGAGCTTGCAGATCCACGATGCCTCTGGAGTCCACGGGAATGAGTTGGAGTTGGAAGCCATTTTTCTGCAGGTCCTTCATAGAATTGAGAACGGAGATGTGCTCTATTCTGCTGGCTAAGAGGCTCATTCCCTTGGAGGCGTTTCTCATTGCCGTTCCCCGAATGGCCAGGTTATTGGCTTCTGTGGCGCTTCCAGTGAAGATGATATTTCGAGCATCTTCAGCGTTGATCAGTTCGGCCACGTTTTCTCTGGCTTCTTCGACGGCTGATTTGGCTGCCAGACCAACCGAATGCAGAGCTGACGGATTTCCAGGCACCTCAATAAGATGCCTTTTGGCAAAATCCAGCACCCTTGGATCGGGGAGCATAGCCGATTGATTATCCAAATATATTCCCTGCATAAAGCTCACTTTATCACCCTATTACCTAATTCTCTTTATCCAGAAGGTCGCTACTTGGCCTGATCTCTCGAACATCAGGATCTGGTGGCCAGCTCTCTTGGCCCATCCAGGAATATCCTTTTCGGCATCGGGGTCGTCAGCCTGTATTTTAAGCACTTGCCCGATATCGATATTGGCGATATTCTCTTTGGCCATAGAGAGGGGGAGCGGACAGTAAAGGCCAATGCAATCCAGCTCAGCATCTGGCACAATATCTGACATTTAGATTCACCTTAAATTCCCATAATCCATCCTAGCTCTCCAAATAGTTATAACTGCCCGCCTGCTCGTGCAGAGGTAGCGGCTCCCAGGCTCTCGAGGATACTGGACCCGTCTTCATAAGCCAGGGAAGACCAAGGCTGGAAATCACCGTGGTTCCCAGTGCCATGATAACCAGGGCAACGAAAATTTGCCCTTCGATCAATCCGTAATCCAGGGCAGCCGAGGCCAGTGCAATCTCCATTGCTCCACGGGCATTCAGTCCAAAGCCGACAGCCAATGCCTTTCGATTCTCTATGCCTGCGGCTATGGCACCCAAACCTGCGCCGATGATCTTGCCTGCACAGGCAACGGTGAATATCAGAAGGACAATGGTTGCATCAAACTCAGCCGCAAAGTCCGTTCTGAGACCCAGGGATACGAAATATACCGGTGCCAGTATGGTCATAACCGGCAGGTAAATCCTGTTTAAGATGCTCTCCTTTCGGCACCGTCTCTGCGAGAGAATCAGTCCAGCCAGAAATGCGGCCACTATGCCGTGCCCGCCCATGAACTGAGAAGCCAGCGATGCCGTCAGCATGGCCAGAGCAATGAGATCAATGACGCTACCCCAAAGCAGCTCAATGAGATTGGCTCCCTTTCTCTTGATGAGGTAGAGCACGCCAAAGGCCACGGCCAGCATTCCGACAGTGAGAATGAGATCCAGGCTGGGTCTGATGTTCGCCTTCAAACTGGTTAGAATCAGGGCAAAAACGGACCAGCCAAAGATATCATTTATTGTGGCTGCAACCATAATTATCCCACCCAATTCGCTCTTCATGAGATCAAGATCAATGAGAATCCTGGCTATGACCGACAGAGCGGATATGGAGAGCGCCGTTCCCATGAAAAGGGCAAATAATTGGCGATCTCCAATGGAAAAGCTCCATAACTCTGGGATCAGGATGACCATGGCGTATCCGAGGGCAAATGGAAGCGCTATGCCAAAGATGCTTGTAGAAATTGCACCCTTTTCCCGTCCTCTTATGCGATCCAAATCCACCTCCATCCCGGCAATGAAGACAAATGCGATAAGCCCCAGATGAGCAAGAGAATTGAGCAGCTGGGATGAATCGCCTGATGATGGGAAGACCGCGGGCTGCAATGCCGGAGCCAGAGCACCGAATATGGTTGGGCCCAGAATTATCCCTCCAAGAATCTCGCCCAGGACAGCTGGCTGATTAAGCTGCTTGGCAAAGCCGCCCAAGATACGAGCTATGGACAGCATAACCATGATCTGGAATAAGAACGACGGCAGCCAATTCATAGACCTTTCCTATTTTATTAACAATTGTTATCGATATAAAGCTTATGTGTTCGTAGCCATTTTTGCCTCGATCTTAATGTTTAGATAAGGGTGGCTGAAATTCTCCTCCAGCAACATTAATTCCAGGCATATTATGTCTGAGATAAATTTAAATATGATAACAATTGTGAATATCAACTTCACATTCGAGGGATTTAAAATGAGCAAGAAAAAATACGGTCTAAGCACCCTGGCGTTGCACATCGGCCAGGAGTCACCGGACCCAACCACGGGATCGAGAGCTGTTCCCATCTACCAGACTTCGTCTTACGTATTCAAGAGCACAGAGCACGCAGCGAATCTCTTTGCTCTAAAGGAATTGGGCAACATCTATACCAGACTCATGAATCCCACTAGCGACATATTCGAGCAGCGCATCGCAGCCATAGAAGGCGGAAGCGGTGCTCTGGCGGTGTCATCGGGCATGTCTGCCATCTCCCTGGCACTGCTGGCCATCACCCAGGTGGGAGATGAAATCGTCTCCGCCAACAACCTTTATGGCGGGACCTATCAGCTCTTCCATTATACCTTCCCAAAGCTTGGACGAAAGGTTATTTTCGTTGACTCCACCCGACCGGAGGAGTTCAAGAAGGCCATCACTCCCAGGACCCGGGCTATTTATGCCGAGACTATCGGCAATCCCAAGCTGGATGTGCCCGACTTTGAGAAGATCGCCAGGATAGCTCACGATGAAAGCCTTCCCTTTGTAGTGGACAACACGGTAGGAATCGGCATAGTCAGGCCTATCGAATACGGCGCAGACATAATCGTGGATTCTGCTACCAAGTTCATCAATGGCCACGGAAACTCCATCGGTGGTGTTATTGTGGACTCAGGCAAGTTCGACTGGTCCCGTGGTAAGTTTCCAGAGTTCACACAACCCGATCCCAGCTACCACGGCCTTAAGTACTGGGACACATTCGGCAACTTCCCGGGACTTGGAAATGTGGCTTTCGTCTTCAAGACCAGAGTGCAGCTTCTCCGAGACCTCGGGCCGGCCCCAAGCCCCATCAATTCCTTCCTCTTCCTTCAAGGCGTGGAGACTCNNCTCGGAGAATGCGCTGAAGGTGGCGCGGTTCCTGAAGAGCCACCCTGCCGTAGCATGGGTCAATTATCCCGGACTTGAGGAGCATCCCAGCCATGTTCTGGCTGAGAGATATCTGAAGGGCAAGTATGGAGCTCTGCTGGGCTTTGGCATCAAGGGCGGCCTGGAGGCAGGCAAGAGGTTCATTGAGTCTGTGGAGCTGCTTTCCCATCTGGCCAACATCGGAGACTCCAAGAGCCTGGTGATACACCCTGCATCGACCACCCACCAGCAACTGACGGCAGAAGAGCAGGCGGCCACAGGAGTTACCCCGGACTTCATCAGGATTTCTGTGGGCATCGAGAATGTCGAAGATATCATAGCGGACCTGGATCAGGCTTTAGCCAAGGCGGTGGCATGAAGAGGGAATCTGCGGGCCTGGTCGAGACTCAATTGTACACTCTCCCGGAAGAGCTGCATCTGGAGCATGGTGGTCGGCTCGTCGGGGCTAGGGTAGCCTACGAGACTTACGGCAAGCTGAATCGAGAGTTTAGCAATGCCATCTTAGTCTGCCATGCCCTCTCCGGAGATGCCCATGCAGGAGGCTGGCACAAAGGGGAAGAGAAGCCGGGCTGGTGGGACATCATCATCGGCCCAGGCAAGGCCCTGGATACCGACAAATTCTTTGTCATCTGCTCCAATGTATTAGGCGGATGCAAGNNAGGGCACCACTGGCCCTTCATCAATCAATCCAAATACCGGAAAGCCCTACGGTCTGGACTTTCCCTTCATCACAGTAAAGGATATGGTGGATGTCCAAAAGAGGCTCCTGGAGCATTTGGGAGTTAATAAGCTATTCGCTGTCATCGGCGGTTCCTTTGGCGGGATGCAGGTCCTGCAGTGGTGTGCATCTTATCCGGAGATGGTGCGCTTCGCTGTGCCCATTGCCACCAGTNNAGCAGATTGCCTTCAATGAAGTAGGTCGCAGAGCAATAACCTCAGATCCCTGTTGGGAGAATGGCAACTACTATGGTCGGACTCCTCCAGCCCGCGGTCTCTCTCTGGCCAGGATGATTGGGCATATCACATATCTTTCCGACGAGTCGATGCATCAGAAGTTCGGCAGGCGCCTGCAAGGCAAGACGGAGTTCGGCTTCGACTTTGCATCCCTCGACTTCCAGGTCGAGGGCTACTTGAGCTATCACGGCGATGCTTTCGTGAAGCGCTTCGATGCCAATTCCTATCTCTACCTCACCAAGGCAATTGACTACTTCGACTTGACCAAGAGTGGCACTTTGTCATTGGTTGAGGCCTTCAATGGTGCCAAGGCAAAGTTCCTTGTCATTTCCATAAGCTCTGACTGGCTCTATCCTCCTTACCAGTGCAAGGAGATTGCTGAGGCTCTGAGTGCCAATGATCTCGATGTGCGACACTGCGAGATCAGATCAAACTACGGGCACGATGCTTTTCTTCTTGAATCGGGGCAAATGAACTATACCATTCAGAACTTTCTATCCCGCACATCTGTAGTTGATGTGATGATCAGAGACGTAGTAACCATCCGGCAGGGTTCGAGTGTTGAGGATGCGGCCAGGATTATGATGACAGAAGGCGTGACTCATCTGCCTGTAACCAACGAGGAAGGAAAGCTGGTGGGAATTGTTACCGCCTGGGATGTGTCCAAGGCTGTGGCCTTGAAATACACGCTGCTGGAAGAGATTATGACCCGCAATGTGGTTATTTCTGCCCAGGAAGATCCGATTGAGCGAGCAGCCAAGCGCATGAATGAGCATAACATCTCGGCTTTGCCGGTAGTAGATGCAAATCAAAGGGTAATAGGGATGATAACAAGCGACGGAGTCAGCCGATTGGTGAGCGTGTGCAGATGATGGTCGCAATGCTCAAACTTTAAGTAATTTTTGAGGTGAAAATGATAATACACATCAAGGCGTTTGCAAACTTTCGCGATATTCTGGGGAAGGACTTAAGGCTGGAGCTAAGGGATAAATCCACTATCCAGGATCTTCTGGATAGCCTTTGTGCATCCCATCAGAGGATGAAATCTGCGTTATTTGATGAATCTGGCAATGTCAGAGATTATGTCATCCTCATGAAGAACAGAAAAGATATCGAGTCCATCGGTGGGCTAAAGGCAACGCTGTCAGAAGGCGACGAAGTGGCCATACTGCCGCCGATTGCTGGAGGGTGATTCTTAAGTAGAAAATATGATTTTCAGATCTGGATTATAGCAATTCGAGAGCTTCTCTGCCGGTGAGGCCAACCTTCAATCCCAGCGTCTCTGCATTGGGATTCACTTCCTTGACGATGCCCTGCAGAAGGTCCTCGATAGTGGCAATCGAGCTCCCCTGAGATGGCCTGACCTTTGCTGCCGGGTAGCCGAAATTGTTTAGGGCAGCTACATCGAAGGCCCCGCAGCCCACCATTCCTACATCTGTAACTACGTTTACCAAATTGACTGGCCCAAGAGGTATCACGTATCCATCTGCCTGTTTTCCGGGCAGTTGCACCTTGATATGATTCATGTATCGTCTCCTACTGTGCTGTGATATTAAAGTTCAACTTATGCTCCTCTTCAATTGGTTTGGCAGCATTCCCGGCAGATTATAGAGGCTTTGCCTTGCGTCTCGGAAGCAAAATCGCTCCTCAATTATCTCTTCTTCTCTGAGCCTGTCCAGAGCATATCTCACCGTTCTGGGTGGTAGCTCAGTCCGGCTGATTATATCCTTCTGGGTGAGAGGGCCGTCGGATTCCAGCACTCGGAAGACTTGCCTGGCTGAAGGAGGGAGATATTCCAGGACATCCGGGTCTGGTGGGCCAGCATTCTTTGATGCTGAGGATATTGCTGTTGCAGCAGGATAGCCCTGGGATAATTCAATGGACTTGTCAGAGCTCTCTGAGGCCCTTGAGCCGGAAAAGCCGGAGGAGCGTGGTCCTCTCTTGCTCAAGCTGAAATGAGACGGATCAGGGTAATCCGTCCAGGAATATGATGAAACCAGCCCGGAGCAGGTGCAGATCTGGCCATCCAGAGATTTGCAGCAACAATCCATTGCAGCCTTTTCCTGGCAGTCCCTCTGTGCGCATGCACAGCCATTCATGCCAGGCTGAGATATAGCCGGGACTACAATGAGGCTTAGAACTGCAATTGCTCCGAAAAGGCTCATGAGGTTCATAGGCTCTCCGATTCCATGAGATCACAATTGTGAACACAGATATATAAGACATTCGTCGATTAACTGCAGAAGCATGACCCAATTTGAGAAAATCAAATCGAGCGAGAGGGGCGATCCATTGAGCAGAGAATTGCTTGCTGGAATTAAGCTTAATTTGATAAAAAAATATTGTATCATATAACAATTTAGTTTGAAGGCGACCAAAAAAATCCAATGCATATTGCCAGAATCCAAATCGTCATATGCCATAAAGATGAGCTTATGTTGCGAACGCGCGGCGTTCAAAGAGTTGAAGAGAGTGGTTTAATATGAAGAAAATAGCTGTTGTATCCCTTCTCCTGCTGTTTGCAGGAATGGCATCGGCACTTGGACAAGCCGGATCATGCATCTGCCCGGGCGGTATACCCTGCGGGCCTTCAGAATGCCTGCAAAACTGCACCGGAACCTGTGCTCAGGGAGAGAGCAGTGCATCCTCCTGCGCTGCCAGTTGCCCCCTGGGCAATTGCGCATCAAAGCCCCAGGACCAGAGCTGTGCGATGCCCTCCTGCTGTAGTGCAACAGGCAACTGAGATTGCCCGATAGGCTCGATTAACCAACTTTTTTTCTTGACGTATTTTGCCGCATTGCCATCGTTCATATGGCCTGACAGCCATTTCCTAGAGTGATTCCATAATATTTGCGAATCGATTGAAGGCGAATTTATGATGATGAATGCTGAGATCAAAGCGTTGCTGGTGAGCATCGGCAGCGCTGATATCGACGAGGAGCTATTAAAGGAGGCTGTCAGAACCACCAGGCCCAGCGCTGGTCCCGGAGCCGGTATTGAATCATTCTTTTTCAAATCCGGCGGCCATAGGGTGAGGCTGGCGGCTAATAAGAATTCTCCGCTCAAGGTGATTAGATGCTGCTCTGATGTCATGCTGATCAAGGACGGAAAGCCAATAGTCTCCGGCCGCCTTGANNTCAGCCATTGTCCTGAGCAGGCATATCTTACCATTAGTGGCAGGTGCGTTTATGACTGCAAGTTCTGCCCGGTTCCCAAACTCGCCGGGGAGACAAAAGAGCGAGAGGAAATACTCCAGCTCGTGCAAGAAGCCAAGAGGACAGGGCAACTCAGAGCCATATCCCTCACCAGCGGAGTGGAGAGTTCAATAGAAGAAGAGGCAAAAAGGTTAGAATCGATTGTATCGGCCTTGAGAGCCAGATATGATGTGCCCATCGGCGTCTCCGTCTACCCGACAGAAACCTCCTCACAAGATCTGAAGCAGGCTGGTGCAACTGAGATTAAGTATAACGTGGAGACCATGGATCCTGAGATCTTCTCCAGAGTCTGCCCAGGTCTGTCTCTGGAGCATATCCTCAAGTCGCTGGATAAAGCCGTGCCCATCTTCGGCAAGAATAGAGTCTCCTCCAACTTCATCCTGGGGCTAGGGGAGAGCGATGAATGCGTTTTAGCGGGCGTTGCCAAGCTCGCAGATATGGATGTGATACCTATTTTAAGGCCTATTTCACCACATCCTTTGAGGAGTGGAGAGATCGACATAAAGCGACCCTCTTCCGAGAGACTGCTTTTATTGGCAAGAGCCACAAAAAGGATTCTGGAGGAACGTGACCTGAGGCCGGACATGGCCGAAACAATGTGTTTGCCATGCACAGGATGTGATATTACCCCTTATAGAGATGTATAATCCAATTCAATATCTATCAGCCTATTGCAGATTCATGGCTCCGTTAATAGAAATCCAGATTCAAAAAGTAGATCAGGAGGTAACCACCTCCGAAATTGAGCCCTCGAGATTCAGGCTGTAGAGGCTCTGGCGGGCGTCTCGAAATGAGAACCTCTCCAATAGAAGGTTTTCTTCCTTCAGCCGGTTCAGTGCGTATCTGACCGTCCGGGCAGGAAGATAGGTCTTGGTTACAATCTCCTTTTGCGTGAGGACGCTTTCTGATTCCAGCAATTCGGCAATGCGCCTGGCTGAGGCCGGCAGGCGATCTAGGTTAGGATTATGCGGCGAATGACTTGCGCCGGCAAAAACGATCCCTCATTTATTGTTTCACCGATCACAATTGTTAACTGGAGTGATATTTAAAGCTAACTTATTAGGCAAAAAAAGGAGTATTGAATATCCAAATCCCTCGATCGCAAGTCTCATTTAAGCGTCTTCAACTGAAATTCCGAGCGCATTCATCCGGCTCCTGATCTCATCGGCAAGCTGCCAGTCCTTTTTTTCCCTCAGCTTTTGCCTGGTAAAGATCAAGAGGTCAGCAAGCTTCTCTGCTGCATCAGCCTCTGGCTTCCCCTGAGCTGCTCCTGCCGGAGAAAAGATGGTCAATCCTAAAACCTCACCTGCTCGATCAAGAAACTCTCTTGCCTCCTTCAAGCCCTTCTGCGATATCCTTTCATCATTTATGCGCCGGTTGATGTCCCTTATCAGGTCAAAGAGGGTGCGTAAGGCATACGGAGTATTGAAGTCGTTGTCCATATGCTCCAGGAACTGCGCTTTAGCAGCAGCCACAGCTGGATCGCTGTATTCAGCCATTTCAAGATCCTGGTTTTCATCATCATCGACTTCAATGCTCTCGTCGATGATCCTGGCAGAATGTCGCAGCCTCTCCAGGCTTCTTTGTGCCTGCTTTAGAGCGTCGGGCGAGAAGTCGATGGGGTTGCTGTAGTGGGAGAGTAGAACAAAGAGCCGGAATGCCTGAGCATCATGCACCTTCAACATATCCCGGATTGTGGTAAAGTTTCCCAGGGACTTGGACATCTTCTCTCCATTGACATTAAGAAAGCCGGTGTGCATCCAGTATCTGACCATGGGCTTTTTTCCCGAGGCCGCCTCCATCTGGGCAATCTCAGCCTCGTGATGGGGAAATATAAGGTCCATGGCCCCGCCATGAATGTCGTACTGCTGCCCAAAGTAGGTCTCAGTGATGGCTGTGTCTTCGATGTGCCAGCCGGGCCTGCCCTTTCCCCAGGGAGAATCCCAGGCGATCTCATCGTCAAACTGACCGGACCTTTCAGCATGACCGCTGCCTTCATTCCCTATTTTCCTCTTCTTCCATAGGGCGAAGTCGCCGCTGTTCTTCTTGGTCGGATCCNNCGATTCTGTGCTTTTTCAGCTCCTCAGCGCTCTGATGAGACAGCTTTCCGAAATCCTCGAAAAGGGATTCGTCGAAGTAGATCCCGGTCTGGGTCTCATAGGCAAAGCCCAACTTCTTCAGCCTCTCTATCTGGGAGATGATCTCCGGGATGTGCTCTGTGGCCCTTGCATAATAGTTCACATTGGTGACACTCAGAGACTCCATATCTTCTAGGTACCTCTGCTCGAATCTCCTGGCAAGTGTGCGGGGCGAGATTCCCTTCTCAGCAGCGCGAGCGATGATCTTATCGTCGACATCTGTTATGTTCTGCAGATAAAAAACGCTGTAGCCCCGGTACTTGAGATATCGGGCCACCACATCAAAGGCAATGTAGGTCCTGGCATGGCCTATGTGAGAATCGTCATAGACTGTGGGACCGCAGACGAATAGATTGATCCTTCCGCTGTGAATGGTCTCTAATCTCTCTTTCTCTCGGGAGATGGTACTATATATTTTCATGAGGCCGGGGTTGGGAGTCGAACCCAATTCTCGCGGTCTGCAGCCGCGCACTTGGCCGGTCAGTCACCCCGGCAAGCCTCTTGTTGCCAAAAATACCCTAGATTTAGGATGAACTAAAAATCTATGGATTGAGGCAATCTTTCTCTTTAAATCAGCTAATTTAGATAATTGGTTTATTAGTTTTCTCTGTTTATAATAATCCAAAATCTTGCATCTAGGATCCGATAAATCATCTACTA
>DAWB01000051.1 GCA_002505805.1 Methanosaeta sp. UBA80
GAGCTGAAGCTGATTGTGGATCTGATCTACGAGGGCGGATTCATGCGCATGTGGAACAATGTCTCCAATACCGCCGAGTACGGAGGCATGACCAGAGGCGGCATGATCATCAACGATGAGTCCCGCGAGGCCATGAGGGAGATTCTCTCCGATATCCAGACAGGCGAGTTCGCCCGGGAGTGGATTTTGGAGGGCCAGGCAGGCCTGCCGGTCAAGAAGTCCTTGGAGAAGTTGGAGTCCGAGCACCTCATAGAACAGGTGGGAGCAGAGCTGAGGGCGATGATGCCCTGGCTGGCTAAGAAGTAAGCTTTATATCATGAGAGGTCTTAGCATGGTCTCGGACGGCGTGGCTGATGAGGCCCACCGGATGCGATGCCATGCTGCTATGGCCTCGGGATTTCATGATTATAACATAAAAACCAACTACCAAAAAAGGAGGGAGGAGCAGTTCCAGAAGCGCGGGCCTGAGGGGCTCGCGTTTCGGGGGCTGTAGCAATACAATGTTAGAATCTGCTGAGAACATTTTAGCTTCTCGTTCATGTCTCTAATACTTTATTTCTGAACTAGATACATTTTATTATTGATTAAATAGTGTAGGAAGCCTAATAAATATCTTATGAAATGATATAGCTTATATTGGGGGAAAAAATGTCACAAATACTTGAGGGCATACCATTTAACGAAATTCGAGAAGCGCATTTAAATTCACTCATTATTTTGCGGATACCTGAAGATTCTGCCTTAGAATACAAATTAGAACTCAATATTGAATCGGATACTATGAAGCGTGAACTATGCAAGGATTTGAGTTCATTTGCCAATTCTCAAGGAGGATTAATATTATTTGGAGTTAATGAAGAAAAAGGTTTTCCAATATCAATTAATGGAATTAAATATGAAGACACAATCAAAACAAAACTTTACCAAATAATTTCAAGTGGCATTTCCCCAAGGATACAAGAGATACCTGAGCGGATCGTGCATCTCGAAAACGGCAATAAGATTGTAATTTTGAGAATCGAGCCGGATGGGTATCTTCATCAGGTTAAATATGGGGATAATAGATATTACAAACGCGTTGGCACAATAACAATCCCTATGGAAAGCGCAGATATTGAAATGTTCTTTCGCCAATTTAATCGATCTTCGAGCCAAGTTTCAAGACAAGAGGAAGTTCAGCAGGCTATTGACAAATACCATAACATGTTAAAAGGCAAAGAATACTTTAAAGGTGTTGATGATAAAGCTATCTGTACGATCTGCATAATTCCAGAAGTTTCATCTTTCAATCTCGACCTCAGTCATTTGCCCGACAACTTTGTTTTATTATTTCCGCCAATATATTCTCTTGGATGGAATAGTGAACTCACAGGGAACTCATTTTTTGTCTTTAGTAAACTTCAAGCTGAAGAAGTTCCACATGCAGTTACTGAGATAACAGCATTTGGAGAAATACTGGCCTATAATTCGAGTGTGCTATCAAATATGTATTCGAATCACATATCGAGTGGAACGGCTGGGTTTATTCCAAGCATAGCATATGAGAGAGAAATCGTCAATTCCGCATATAAATACTTTAATTCACTGAAACAGCTAGGTGTAAGTCCACCTTTCTATTTAGATATATCAACATTAAATGTAAAAGGCTATTATTTGTATACAGATCCAAAAAGGACGATCCATTCATCTAGAATATATTCTAAAGAAGATATTCATCCTCGTATAGTTCGGATACCAAATGATAAGGCATATGCCAGTCCACAAGCCCTTGCGAAAGAAATTAGGCCTATCTTTGACTTCATCTGGCGAGAGTTTGGATATGAAAAAAGCTACAATTACGACAATAATGGAGATTGGATCATAGAGTAATGCAATGGACTTCACTCCCCTTTGAGTGCAGCTACACGGTCTTAGGCCTGATATCCAACTTGGCTTACGATCTTCTCTTTTCCTCAGCCATATCACGAAGACCCTCGATATCATGCCTCAAACCGTCTCGCTTGGAGTTCTATCTCTAATTCGCTACCGCAACAACAATCGCGCAATTTAATCGAACTTAGCGCTCCTACATATTTTTTATCTGCTGTCATCCTCCGCCTGTAAATCCCTGCCCCGCAAACACATGGCTGGATGCTGGATCTAGGGTAGAGCATATCTTTTTCAGTAAAGAACTGCAGCGAAGCATTATTACACCGTAAGGGCATGAAAAGGGTGTATAAAGGGATGAATTAGTTCATGAAACCGATTAAGGTCTTCTTTATAGTGCCTCTATTGTTGCTGATTGCATTGGCCAGTGGCTCTCCGGACGAGGCCGCCGGCCGGGTGATCCATGTTACCGACGGCGATACCTTTGATGTGAGGCTCCAGAGCCACGATGAACGCATCTCCGAGGATGTCATCCGGGTCCGACTGGCGGACCTTGATTCACCGGAGATGTATGGGGAGAGGGCATGTGAAGCAGGGAGGATTGCCGGTGAGTATACCCGCTCCAATCTGATGGGCAATCTTGTTTCTCTGGACATCGATGACAAGAACGGCCAGGACGACTATGGCCGATGGATGGCGGTGTGCTATCTGGAGGACGGCAGGAACTTCAACCGGATGCTCATCGACTCCGGCCATGCGGCAAAGAAGGATTTCAGGAACAATGAGTTCGATCCCGAGAGCTGGTACCGGGAGGAGCAGCCTATTGAGGAAGAATACAGCTCGGTGCAATCCGATCAGGAAGATGGCATCCCTCAGGCCGATTCAGAGGTAATGCCCCAGAACGAAGCTGAAAATAAAAGCTGGTTGCAGGTGATTCTGGAGATCATTGCAGCAGCTTCGTCCTAGCCCTTGAGGGAATGCCCCGGAGCGACAGGCGTGACTCATGAAAAGCAGCTCAAAGTGGTCTGCCGGCTTCGCATCTGTTCCTGGAGAAGGTCGCTCTTTTCAATGAACCTCTTGATGGGCAGCTCAAGCCTGGCGGAGATATACTGCAGAGCCGTCTTCATGCTCTCGAACTCCTGCCCAGGCTGGAGCATGGCATTTCTCATATTCTCCCGGACGTTGAAGACGCCCAGAGGGACATAGCCGGGGTAGGCTTCCCGGAGGACTATGGCCCCTGCCTGCTTTTTCTCCCTGGATAAAGCCTCCAGTACCGCCATCTTGCAGGAGTAGTAGCATCCTCCCACCCGGGAATAGCCCTTCTTGCCTGCATTGTTCTCGTAGTCGGAGAAGATCAGCTCCTCGCGGCCCAAAATATGCAAAAAGGCCTCCATCCACTCGTACTGCCAGGCGGTGGGCAGGAGCAGAACGGCATAATAGTTGTTGAGGCTGGAGAACTCCCGCACCTGAACGCTGTCGATGGGCTGGTAGCCCCTCACATTATGCAGCAGCCGGCGGGCCAGGGTGCTGTCGCAGGCGGTGATCGCCCAGCGGGTGGGGACCAGGCGGCGTCGCTTGCCTATTCCGAAGGAGCCCAGGGAGAATGCCTTTTCAATGCTGGAGAAGGGCAGTCCCCTCTCATGAAGACGGCCCACAGCATCCGCCGCCAGTAGGTCGTCATCATAATATGCCTTCTCCAGATGATGATCCCACCGGGAATTTTCTATCTCCAGCCGCTCAAGCGGTGCGCTGGGGCCGAAAGGGGTATGGTCATGGCTGAATGTAGCTCCCCTGGGAGCCTTCTGAAACTCGGCCTGGCTCTCCAGAGAGCCTGAGGACAGAGCAATATCCCTCAGCGTTCCTATGAATCTCTGGTGAAGATGGGTGACCTTGACCTTCTGCTTGCCTCTCACCAGATTGAGGCGGTATCTTATTATCTCTTCCTGGCTCTTATTTTGGGATAGCCAGGACTCCGGTCGGTCCATTATAGTGGTATCTCCATGCATAGGGGCAATCATCGGTCCGGCAAAGACCTGAGGGTAGTTCCAGCTTCCTATAAATACAGAAGGCGGAGAGCTTCCATCTATCTCCGTTCCCACCTCTCGGGATGGGATGTACATGCTGGCGGTCAGCTTCTTCAGATAGGCTTCCTTGCCCTTGATCACAATACGTTCGCCTGCACACTGCAATTAAAGGATAAGCCATGCGGCGCGAAAGTGATGCCATAGCCATCTTTTCACCGGGCGCTGATTAATGGTTAGATATTTACATTCATAGCAGCAATAATAAAGCGAGGTGCTTAAAAAATGAAATGGCCTGTATTGATCGCCGCCTTGATGATGCTGATATGTCTGAGCGCATCCGGGCAATGGACCAGCTATCCCGGTACTGATTATTTAAATCCTTCTTATCCAGATAATATTTATATCGATCCCAGTAATTTTGCCGGCGGACCGGACTCCCCGGATGTCGACTTCTCCACCACCACATCAGGCGGAGCCCCCGTTCCCGCTTCTCCACAAAGCCCGGAGTCGCTGGGCATCACCGTTCCTTCTGATGTCTCATCCAGCCAGCAGGCTCCAACAGCTCAGGAAAATACCCAGGTGGTGATGCGATCAACTCAGGAGGCAGCTTATTCTTCCGCTCCCCCGGGGGCCAAGGCAACTGCAACCTATCCCGCCTACAATAAGGTGATCGTCCCCGGCGGTGGTGTTGCTCCCAACAAGCTCTATGTCTCCTACGCCCCCCGCACTGTGGCCAGCTGCAATCTCTATGCCCACCTGCCGTTGTGGATGTCCACGGCAAGGGGAGGAAACATCTGGTTTTATGAGTGGTATCCCAGCGGCACCCTTGACACTCAGTATGCGGGATATGTACCATACCCCGGTTGGTACAAGAGATGGTTTTATGCCGACACTCCTGGATGGCACATTCTTCAGTACCATTGCGGCGGATGGAGCAACTATGCCTACATCTATGTGCAGGGATACGGCAACTACTGGGTCAATCCCAAGCCCAAGCCCGACCCCCAGCCACCCAGCTACCCCTACTGGGACAGCCCCATAACCTACACCTATCCGCCCACTGGACATACCTACTACACCTATTATTGGAGCTACGACAGCTCGCAAAATCGAAGAGGCCGCTAGATCCTCTTTCCTTGATTTTTTGAATTTTTTTCCCGAAGCAGAATGCCGGAAAATGAAATGAGATTGCTGAACCAATCCCAATGGCAGGTGTTGTTATGGATGAAGCCAGGAGAGAATCCCTCCCGTCAGATTCAGACCCACTAAAAAAATATCGGGATAAGAGGAACTTTGAGATCACCAGCGAGCCTCAGCCGTCCGATAAGGCCGGCTCACTAGGCCAGAATTTCGTTGTCCAGAAGCACAGCTCTCGCAGGCTGCATTATGATCTGCGCCTGGAGGTGGATGGTGTCCTCAAGTCATTCGCTGTCCCCAAAGGCCCTTCCATGAATCCCAGGGACAAGCGCCTGGCCATCCAGACTGAGGACCATCCTCTGGAATACGCCTCATTTCAGGGCAGGATTCCGGATGGAGAGTATGGCGCCGGAACAGTGGAGATATGGGATCGCGGCAGCTACCTGAATATGTCCCGCAAAGATGGTAACNNTAAGGACATCTCCCTGGCCCAGGCCCTTCAAGAGGGCCATGCTGCATTCTGGCTGGAGGGAGAGAAGCTATCCGGCGGCTTTGCCCTCACCCAAACCAAGCAAGGATGGCTTCTGGTCAAGATGAGAGATGAAAAAGCAGACTAAACGGGCGATATTCTCGAAGATCGAGCCTGACCGGCGCATTAACACCATCATCAATGGCCCGGCAGATATCTCGGCAAAGCTGAAATAGTGGCCCCAGGGAATTAAGCCGATGCATCTGAGGGTGGTCCTGGTCCAGCCCCTTTACGAGGGAAATGTGGGTTCTGTGGCCCGGGCTATGAAAAATTTCGGCTTTCGTGATCTGGTGATGGTCAATCCCTGCCGGATAGAGGACTTCGGCCTGGCCATGGCCTCTCATGCCAGGGATGTGCTGCAGATGTCCCGCAGCTATACCAGCCTGGGTGAGGCCATTGCCGGAGCCAATCTGGTGGTGGGCAGCACCGGAAAGAGGCTGGATACAGCGCAGCATCATCTGCGCCTGCATCTGCGAGTGCCCTGTCTGAGCCCGGCGGAGCTGGCGGAGAAGCTGCAGGGAATGGATGGGACTGTGGCCCTGCTCCTGGGCCGGGAGGACTGCGGACTCTGCTCCGAGGAGCTGGCTCTATGCGATATGCTGATCTCTATACCCACCTCCCAGGAGTATCCGGTTATGAACCTATCCCATTCTGCCGCGGTTCTATTTTATGAGCTATCCCGAAAAAAAGAGCAGGATGGAGGCATGGTGGAGATGGCCCGGCGGGAGAGCCTGGAGCTGCTGGCTGAAAGGTCCCGGGCTCTGTTATATGAGGTCAGCTATCCCCGGCATAAGGTGGATTATACTCTGCTCATGCTGCGGCGCATCCTGGGAAGGGCAAGGCTGACGGAGCGTGAGGCGCGCACTCTGCTGGGGTTGATCAAGAGAGTTCGCTGGCGGATAGATGCAAGGGATGAGGGGTCTGAGGACGGCCATAAGAGAGCAAGCTCGGAGGAGGCAGGCCAAGGTGGGGAGAAATGAATTCCCTCCGACAAAGGCCCTGGGCGCACCATTCCGCCTTTCAATGCAGTGGGAAAAAAAATTGGCCTGGGATCGATTGGCGGCCTCAACGGCAGACGGCAGCCAGGCGGCGGGATGCATAGATTAGGGAGGCTAATCCCAGGCTCATGGATATCAACTTGATCAGCCAGCCTAACAGGGGCAGATAGAAGAGGGCATTAAGGATTACAAAGCCTATGGCAAAGCTGGCCAGATCCCCTCTCTTCAGCTTGGCCTTCTGGTTGATCCAGCTTCCCAGGCTGAAGGAGATCAAGCTGCCGCTGAGCAGGAGGGCAGCGAAAAAGAGCAGGCCCAATATCAGAGCTGCGGGAAAGCCTATGATGCTCACTGCCAATAGCAGAATGGCTATGAATCCGGCCACGATCATTACAAATCCGAGCAATGTCTTGAATAGGGTTGAGCGTCTGGCCTCCTCATCTACCTCCCGGAAAACGCCGGGAAGGTACCTGACCAGTATCAATCCCAGCACGAAGTAGCCCAATAGATAGAGCAGGCTGAAGATGCTGTAGCCGGCCTTGAGATCATCCTCGCTCCTGCCTTGATCCTCCACCTTATGGAACTTGACCTCCCCGGCGGTGCCGGTGTTGTTGAATCGGGTGGCGCTGACCTGCAATGTGCCGTTGATATTAGCAGCGCTGGAGACATCCTGGCCGGCGATATAGGCATCCCTGCCCACATTCCTTCCCGGGAGCAGCTTGATCCTCTGTCCTGCCGCCACCAGATTGGTTCCGACATCTCCCCCCAGATGCACCGTTCCACCAGCGGCCACCACCTTTCCTCCCACATCGGAGTTGACATAGACCTGGCCGCCCAGAGCCAGGACATCGCCCTTGACCGGCGCGTTGATGCTCACCGTGCCCCCGGCAGCAATGGCAGAATCAACCGGTGCGTTGATGCTGATTGCATCGCCGGCAGCGATGATATCATCTGCAACAGGAGCATCTATGGAGATACTGTCACCGGAGAATGTCTGCAGGGCTAAAGCCTGAGGAGAGAATAGAATTGCCAGGATCAGAAATAGAATCAACTTGGTAAACCACATTCCAATCACAGCCTTATTTCGGCTCTTCAACAATAAATAATCGATGTAGACGGGATCAGATTTATATCTCCCAGGCGCATTGCATATTCTGTTGGGGTGAAGCAGCGAGGATGAGAGGATGGCTTTTTGCAATGGCGGCTGCGTCCTGCATGATTCTTATCATATCAGCGGCCTTGATTGTCTCCGGGGCTGCCTCATCCGATGAGGATCGATTGGGTCAGAACGTCAGCGAGCATTCCTGGATATTCGTCAACGGCTACCTGGAAGAGTCCAGAGTAATGCAGACCCATGCCGGATTTGCCGGGCAGAAGGTGGTGCTGGGAACCAGGGGCTCAGGCATGGCCACCCGAACCATAGACTCAATGGTCTACAACGGCCTAGAGGATTGCAGTCTCGGCAAATGCATGGTAGATGGGATCTCGCTCACCATATCGGGCAATTACGATTACCGGCCTTATATTCCACCCATGACCCAGAGCGATCTCAAGAATGCCCTATGCGCCAAGAATTATGAGGTGGGCTCTGTCTTCTCTGAGAGCTACAACATCGATAAGGATCTGATCAAGGACACCAAGATCTACCAGAATGACAGCTTCTCCGTCTATGAGATCAGCTCTGAGATCCAGGGCACAGCCAGGATTGGCCAGAGGGTGCAAAAGAATGCCAGGACCTCGCCGACCTATATAATGAATGGCATGTACATGGGCTATGCCCAGATTCGTTCTGAGCTGGTGGCAGGAAATACCTCGGTCCTGACCCTGCCCTGTCCGTGAATGAAGTGAGCTGCTGGCTTACAGCGTCATTTTCTGGTTCCGGGGCTTTAATCTTAAAGAAGAGCAGAGACACTGGCATGAGCCATAGATACAGCCTGTCTCATCTCTTCTTCCTTCTCTGAGTAGTGCAGGTGACTCGCGCAGCGGCAATCGCTGCATCCGAAGCGGGGCACGGATAAAAGCCTCTCGCCAATGCTCCTGGCAATGGGGCATTCCAGGTCCAGATCGGTTCTGGTGATGACCTCCAGCAGCCATTGGCAGCGGGGCAGGAGATAATCGATGTGCCATCTTCTGGTGCGGCTTGTACCAGCCATCACCGCAGCATGCCGATCCAGGCGCTTGAGACCTCCCGGGCCCCGGGCCGAGCCGGTATAGGAGTAGAATCCATTTGAGAAATGGATCCCGCCCAGAGCGCCAACTGCAATCTGCTCCTCCCTGGGCAGGCTCAGGATCAGGGTATAAATTCCGGGCTCGCTTCCATGCACNNGAGCCGATATTTTAGCTTGATGACTGGCAGAGGGCCTATAGAGAAGATATACGAGAGGCATATTAAAGGAAGACTTTTCTAGGATGAAGATGCCAATGGGCTCGGGGTGAAAATTAAGTGAAGTTACTATATGCGACAGCTTTGATGCTGATCATATCTGCAACAGCTATGGCAGCGCCAGATAGCCAGCAGGTTGGACCTTATGCCGTATCATTTGACCTAGATGCCGATTACCAGGTTCAGGTTGCTGAGCCCATGGAGAGCGAAAAGGGCAATGCCTACAGCATGGCACTAGTCTTTGATAATTCCACTGGCGCCAGCATCATTATTGCGGAGAATCCAAATCAAATCGATGCAACCCTTGATGTTTATAAACAGTTGATGTTGTACGAGTTGATTCTCTACAAGGGTCTCAACACAACAAATATCGAAGACCTGGAAATAGATGGAAAGGAAAGTTTCCTGCTTACAGCTGAGCCCATAGAGGCAAGTGAGGGAGTACCAAACGAGTTCTATAGGGCCATGTACTGGCTGGACAGCGAGGACTTCGGGCCGGTCTCTGCCGGCACTACAAGCGTCACTATCACCTCCACCTATCCCCTGGATGTAACCGAGGGTCTGCTTTCCAGCCTGAGAATTGTAAAAGGTGAGGCATCTGCTGCGGCTCCAGCCAACGGCGGGCAGGTCCTTCCTCCCGAGTAAATAGGTGATTTGAGCTAGAACTTGGGGCAGTTGGAGCACGGAGCAGGCGGATTCTGCTCCCGCCCCAGCAGCTTTTCTTTTTCTTGGGAGATATCTTGCCGGTGTAGCCCAGACCTTTCTTTCGAGTCCGCATGCCGGTTTTATGGCTTTGGGAAAGTACTTATCCCAGAAGCATACAAGCTCAATGCTCGGTCCTCATCCGGATTTTGCTTGCCGGAAGGGGCCAGGCGGATTTCAGGGCGGGGTTTGCCAAGCTGGCCAAA
>DAWB01000013.1:0-234 GCA_002505805.1 Methanosaeta sp. UBA80
ACATAGATCAGGCCCATCTGCACGGCAGCCAGGGGATTTTCCAGATCCCGCTCCCCGGAATAGCGCTTCTCGCCGCCCAGCCACTTGTCTTCAGCGCCCCAATAGACATCCTGATCCGGCTCCCAGACGTCCTCCCTGCCCCCGGCGAAGCCGAAGGTCTTGAATCCCATGGACTCCAGGGCCACATTTCCCGCCAAAATCATCAGGTCGGCCCAGGAGATCTTCTTGCCGTAT
>DAWB01000013.1:256-1167 GCA_002505805.1 Methanosaeta sp. UBA80
GTACCGGCGCTGTGCCATGCCATGCGAATGAACAGAGGGCCATAGTGTCCGAAGTCCGCCGGCCACCAGTCCTGGGAGTCGGTCATCAGCGCCTCCAGATCATTCTTCACCGCCGCCAGATCCAGGCTATCGAACTCTCTGGCGTAGTTGAAGTCCTCCCCCATGGGGTTGGACTTGGAGGAATGCTGGCGCAGGATCTCCAGGCGCAACTGGTTCGGCCACCAGTCCCGGTTTGAGGCACCTCTGCCGGTCATGCTATCTTTATCCATCAGTGTTCACTCCTTTTAGCTCGATTATCGAATGCTCTGTTAGAATATGCAGTTTTCTCTGACCAATGGCCAATATTCTCAATACGATGGAATAGAACTCACATGAAAAGGAGATCAAGAGTAGTCCAGGATCAGGGTGTTTTAGCGCTGCCATCTGCGTATAAAACCTGACCGGGCGGAAAGGAAGCCTTTTGCTTGCAGGCTCTGCAAGACAGCTCCAGCGAGTGCCTCCCTTGCGGCAGAGTGGAGGAGGGAGAGCGAAGGGAGGATTAAAAGACATGGTTGGAGGGAACATTCCTTCGCTCCATCAATAATTATCATCCATTACTAATCTTCTTTTCGGGTGGATTAATAGGGTTGTTCCCGCCGGATGTGGCTAAAAAGGCCGGATGGCGGACTCATGCCTCCACCCAGAGCTCCTGCGGCCAGCGCCCATCCTCCAGCTTAGCTTCACTTCCGGCCTGAAAGGNNGCTGCTTATCATCTCTTTCACCTCCGAATGCCCAATCCCGAAGACCTCCGCCAAAATCTCTATTGCCGCCTCCAGCTCCATTTCTTTTCGGTCATATATTGCCGTCCTCTGCCGCCTGAATAGCTGCTCAAAGACTTCTGCCATGATAGCTCCTCTGCGTATAAGGATAAG
>DAWB01000013.1:1173-21225 GCA_002505805.1 Methanosaeta sp. UBA80
AAGTATGAATAAGATACAAATGAAACAATAGAGAATCCCTGGCGGGGCAAAGGATGAGGTGTGGCTTGGATTTGAATCCCGGGATAAAGATCTGGAGTGGGCTGATGCACCTTCTGCGAAGCTGTGCCTTGGATCGGTTAAAAGCCTCAAACTATGATGGAAGGAAAAGGAGGGAGGGGAAAGTCGCTAGGGAAAAGGGATGTAGGAGGGAGATACAACGACTTTCGCCGAATACTATATAGTNNTATATAGTCAATTGCCGAGATATATAGTTTTCGCTCAGAAGCTATAGGATCAGATATAGAGTCATTCCAGGTCCTGTCGCTCTGCCCCAAGGGCCCGAGCCTGCACTATCATGCTCAGGGCTAGGTGGCTCTGTATTGCTGATCTGCTACGACAGAGCGACGGATCAGAGAAAAGATAAACTCCAGAATAGCAACGAGATCAGATGCCTAGCCTACTCATCTCTCAGCCTGATCTCCAGAGACATCAGATCCTCTGCCACAGTGCTCTTATCAAATATGGATCTGGCCTCTCTCAATAGAGCCGAGGTATCCTCGGAGTAGCGGGAGCTGATGTGAGTTAAAACCAGAGCCGCCACCCCGGCCCGCCGGGCCGTCTCCGCCGCCTCCGCTGCAGTGCTGTGCTTGGTCTCCCTGGCCCAATCCGCCATATCGCTGCCCAGGGCGCAGTCATGGATCAGCAGGTCTGCCCCCCGGCTGGCTGCTTCCACCGAGGCGCAGGGCCTGGTGTCCCCGGTGTAAACCACCTTCCTCCCCGGCCGGGGCGGACCCATGACCTGATGCGGCTCTATCCGCCGGCCATCGATCTCTATGCTCTGGCCACGCTGCAGCCTTCCAAAGAGCGGCCCGGGCGGAACGCCCAAAGATACGGCCGCCTCGCGATTGAAGCGTCCCGGACGCTGCTCCTCCTCCAGAGAGTAGCCCAGGCTGGGTACGCTGTGCTGAGTGGAGAAGGCCGTCACCTGAAAGCCCTTCATCGGCACCGTCTCTCCCGGTTCAAGCTCTACCGCCCGGACGGGAAAGTGGCGGGAGAAATAGCAGACGGACTTGAAGCAGTCCAGAACGCGGGAGGTGTGAATGGGTCCGGCGATGGTGAGGGGCTCCTCTCTTCCCTGGAAGGCCATGGTCTCCAATAGGCCTGGTATGCCCAGAATATGGTCGGCGTGCAGATGGGTCAGGAAGATGTGGGTGAGGCGCATCATTCCCGTCCTGGCCCGCATCATCTGCCTCTGGGTTCCCTCGCCGCAATCAAAGAGAATCATGTCTCCTTCCCGGTTTACAAGCACGGCAGAGGGATTTCTCTCCGGGGTGGGAAGCGATCCGGCGGTTCCTAGGAAGGTCACATTGAGCATCTTTGGCCTCATTCTTATTTTGCGCTGCCTAAGACATTTTTCTACCATATCATCCTTTGCATCTCTTTTTCAGCTGCAGAGCCTCGAAGAGCACGCCTATGCAATTCCTATTAAATAGTCCTATCAGACCAGATCAGGTATCCAAGGAAAACCGAAACAGTTGATTTTTCTGCAAGGCTTTATATGATTTTATCAAAAATTATTGTGCCATTAGTAGTAAAATAACCAAAAGATTTATTACTTAATAGGATGAAGCCTTAAGCTAATAAATCCCAGATAAAAGGAGTGTGTAACATGTCAAACGATGTCGGCGAATCATCGATCAGCAGGGTAACGATTAGAGATGCTGCAGTGCCCTTTATCGCCCGAGGGGGAAGGTTATTCTCTGGACAGGTGATGGCATCAGATCCAGGAATCGAAGATGGCGAGAGGGTGATGGTTGTAGACCGGAAAAACAATCCCATTAGAATGATTCAAGTCTTTAGAGAGACATAGGAGATGATCAGGGCAAGCAGATATAGCTTCTCGGCCATATCCTCCGCCCTGGTTTGCCATTATTAAAGATCCAGGCCTTGATTCAAACTTTTGCCTCAGAATCATGGCCCGGGTTCCTCTTCTCAAGATCAATTTCAATGTAAGATTTCATTGGCGGTCAATTACATTTTCTGCAGGCTCTTTGCCCTTAATCACCTAAAATACAGGAAAGCTCCCATCTCTTCCCTTACTTGCCCGATGCCCTCTCCACCAGCCCCCAACCCCGATCTTTGCTGTAGCCCTTCAGCACCTCCTGCACCATGACCATGAACTGCTCCTGGCTGTAGTTGAGCTGGGAGGCCAGCCTCTCCACCAGAGGCTCCACATTCTTGACATCATCGCTCTTGATGCTCCGGAGCACCACCGCAGCCGTGGCCATGAGCCTCAGGCCCACTTCCATCCGGTCCTGAAGCACGGCCAGGGCTCCCAGCTGGAAGAAGGATCCCGCCTCTGCCGCTTTATCCCCCAGATCCTGGTTGATGGCCAGGGCCTCCTTGAAGCTGCTAATGGCCAGCTCCTTCTCCCCGGCCTGGGCCTGGATCAGCCCCTGGCTGTGCCGTATGGCGGATACTGTGGCCCGGTCCTCCATCTCCCTGAAAAGCGGCAGAGCCCTGGCGTACTCCTCTGCCGCTGCCTGGAAGTCCCCCCTCTCCAGATCCAGGCTGGCCAGGTTGAATAGGGCGAAGGCAGCCCCCCGGGGGTCATGGGATGACTGCAGCAGCTCCAGGGACCTCTGCAGCCTGCTCCGGGCAGAATCGAAATTGGAGAGCATCATATCCAGACGGGCCGTCTCCTGAAGTGCCTGCGCCTCTCCTGGCAGGTCTCCAAGCTGCCTCATGATCCCTGCTATGCTCTCCATCTTCTCTAGAGCAGCCTTCGTCTCCCCCTTCTTCATGTCTATGGCCGCCAGGCTGCTAAGAGCCTCCATCTGGCGGGAGAGATCGTTCGCCTGCCTATAGGCATCATACGCCTTGTTCAGGTTGCTACTGGCCAGGTCGAACTTCTCCTGATGCATAAGAGAGAGGCCCAGACCGAGATAGCTGGCTGGCTCAGGAGAGATCTGCAGGGCTCGTTCATACCACTTTTCTGCCCTTTTATAGTCTTCCTGATCCAGATATGCCTGCCCAATCCTTGCCGCTGGCCCTGTCTGGATGGAATTGGGGATATTCAGTTCTAAAAGCTCCCGGTTCAGCCTTACGATCTCCCCATAATGGCCCCGCCTTCTCAGATAGCCGCTGATGCGTCCGGTCGTGACCTCAGCCGCCTCCCATTTTGCGGCAGCCATATAGTGCCCCCTGGCTTCCAGCAGAACATCCAGCCGGGACAGGCCCATCTCCTGAGAGCGTCCCGCCTCGGCCAGGCCTTCCAGAAAGTCGGCTGCTGCCCCATGGGCGGACTCAATCTCCTCCGGGGGCAGCATAGCCAGAAGAGAAGGGCGAATGGAGGAGGGCACCGTCAGGAGCCCGCCTGAAATACAAGCCAGGGAGAGAGACTGCCAGATCCGGGCATAGGATTCCGCCTGCTTTGCGGCCAGATCGCAAACCGCAGCAATGCCGGCGGGGCTGAGGGCTATGTGGCAGACGGAGGCCCGGCATAAGGCGGCAAGAGAGTCCTCTTCCAGACGGCTGGTTAGGACAGCCAGGGCGTCTCCTCCTGCTGGAATATCCTGGAGGCTCAAAGCTCTGGCGGTCTGGTCCAGTCGGAGGGGAAGGCCGGCTGCCAGGCGATGATGCATGGCCAGAGCAGCAAAAGAGATCTTCCCCTGACGATAGCGATCTGCTATGCCAGGCATGTAGAGAAGGCGCCTGACAAATGCCCCTGGAGAGAGCCCTTCCGCCTTCCACTGCCAGGTTTTTGCGGGCAGGGTCAGAGCCTCTGCAGGCAGTTTGTAGCTAGTGATGATGGCCCGTCCCGCGCCCATGCCCCGGATCATCATCAGATAGAACTGGGAGAGATCCGGGTCAGGGATCCTGCCGCCCTGATCCAGCTCCAGGCCGTCCCAGAGAAGAAGCAATCGGTTGGCTTTCAACACCTGGATCAGGTCGTTCATCCTATCTTTGGGTGCCTTTGAACTGATGAGATCCCTTGCCTCGGCCTCCTGGCCAACGGCCTTCAGGTGAGACGCCACCGACTCCAGCAGCCGGGTCCAGGTAATGGGATTGCTCGGAGAGCTATAGAGGGGAAGAACCGAATATCCGGCATGGGCCAGCAGCCGGCAGAGATAGACTGCCAGAGCGCTCCGGCCGGAGCCGGTCGAGCCGGTGACAACCAGAGTATGAACCCCGCCCTCCCGCAGGGCTGGAAAGAGCCGGGCGATTTCGGCTCTCCGGCCAACAAAACACTCCATCCATCCTTCCGCCAGTCCGGGCAGGGCCGGGATCTCACGGCAGGCTCGAAAGCCTGATGCCACACTCTTCGCTCCGGAGTCGATCAGGGGGCCTATTAGATCGGCCCGAGAGTATAAGGCGGGAAATGGCAAAAGGGCGTCCTCAGTCCCGTACAGCTCTGCCCCCTTTTTGGGCGGGGAGAGCAGGGCATCCTCCAGGCTCGCACCCTCCGCCAGGGCCTTATAGAAGGGCCGGAGCCCTGCGGCCAGCGCATGCCAGGCCAGAGCCAGGGGCATCTTAGCCGAGAGCCTCTGGCAGAAGAGATGAAGGGCCTGGGCCGAGTTCATTCCGCCCCGGCTGAGAATTACTCCAGAGACGGAATCTTCGAGGTCACGGGCAAGATCCTCGGCAGAGATCTCCTCCCTCACCCCGCTGTGAGCCGACGTGGTGATGGCTGCGCCTCCTGTTGAGGCCTTGACCGGGACGGCCAGATACAGCAGATGAGGCCGGAACTGCTCCGCCAATCTTTTCAGCTCCGAGCGGCTACCGCTCTCGCAGATGACAACCTCCATCTCAAGGGCTTCGGCCGTCTCCAGAACGGCCTTCTCCTCCTCCTCCCGGTCCTCCATGCCAGAGGCCAGGAAGAGCAGACGCAGCGGCCCGGCGGACGGCTTGGGCAGGGAGGCTGAGACGGCCTCCGGAATGCCAGGGCGTCGGATAACCCTGAGGCCTTCATCTGCTGATGGCGAAAGCTCCAGCAGCTCCCAGGGAAGCTGCAAAACCTCCGGGATAGAGGAGGATATAACCAACCTGGCATCGGAGGCTATGCTCTCTCTCCATCCCTGCTCTGCTTTTTCCAGAAAAAGGCGGTCAAGGGCATCCCTCAGCAGAGGCAGATAGCTAGCGGCCTTCTTCTGGCCCACTGCCACCCAAAGGGAGAAGTACTGGGAGCCGATCTCATGCACCTGCTGAGACTGAACCGGAGTGAGCGCTCCCTGGGCGATGACACGACCATCCACAGTTATCTCATAGGCAAAGGTGCGGGCAGCGGCAGTCCCCGCCTCTGACACACTAATAATGATATCCTGCATCTTGGGGCTCTCCTAACACATTTTTTTGAAAACTTAATCTATGACCGGTCTGTTGATCAGATAGGGATCTCCTTATTGTCACAGTAATCCTTTGGCTCCAGATGCACCACCACATCCCTCACCTCGGGAATCCTGCCCTTTATGGCCCGCTCCACATCCACTCCCACCTCATGAGCCAGCTCCATGGAGAGCGAGGCATCAACTTCTATGTGCAGGTCCACATATATCTCCTCAGCCATGCCTCTGGTACGCACGGCATGGCAGTTGCATACCCCCTCTACCGATCTGGCCAGATTGACTATAACCTGCTCATCGATCACTGCCCGGTCCAGAAGAGCAGTAGAGCTCTCCCTGATTATCTCCAGACCGGTATGAATGATCAGGGCGCATATGAAAAGGGCAATAATCGGATCGGCCAGGGGATAGCCCACCCTGACTGCAAACAGGCCCAGGATCACTCCCAGGGAGGCAAAGACATCGCTCCTGGTGTGAAGAGAGTCCGCCACCAGAATGCTGCTTTTTAGCCTGCGGCCCAGGATGTACTCATAACTGGAGACGCCGACATTGATGATCAATGTCAATGCCATCACGACAAAGGACAGCCCGGTGACATTCGGCGATCCTCCGCTCTGCAGGCGACCAGCAGCGGATACGATTAACTGAAGACAGCCGGCAAAGAGCAGTATGGCTATGCCCATGGCGGCGAAGCTCTCATACTTGGCATGGCCGTAAGGGTGATCCCTGTCCGGAGGACGGGCGGCCAGGCTTATCCCCACCAGGCCGATGATATTGGCGGTGCTGTCGAAAAAGGAATGCAGGCCGTCTGCGCTCATGGAGAGTGTATCGGTGTAAAGACCGTAGATCCCCTTGGCCAGAGCGGTGAGTATGTTGAGGACGAATATGATTATCAAGATGCGACGGACGGCATCATAGTAGGCCATGCCGTTTTATATGGGTGGGAAGCGATAAATAATTATGGAGAGGACTTGATTCCATCTTATGATTGCCACGGTCATCCTGAATTTTCATGCAAAAAAGGACGAGGTCAGAAATATCACAGGGGAGGTGCAGGATGCCCTGCAGAGGACGGGCCTTCAGTCGGGTCTTGTCACCGTTTTTGTTCCAGGAGCTACTGGAGCCGTTACCACAATGGAATTCGAACCGGGATTGATTGAGGACCTAAAGGGGGCCCTGCAGAGGCTGGCACCGGATGATATCGACTACGCTCACAACCTCCGCTGGCAGGATGGAAACGGCCACTCTCATATCAGAGCGGCACTGATCGGGCCCAGTCTCGGCATTCCCTTCTCCCAAGGAAGACTTATTCTGGGAGACTGGCAGCAGATAGTCTTCCTGGAACTGGATGCCAGGTCCCGGCAGAGAAGGCTGATCCTGCAGATCATGGGAGAATAGACCGGGAAGAGCTATCAAGAGACGGTTATGGCAGTGGGCAGGCCCAGACTCTCAATCTCAGTTCCTGAGAAGGTCCTCCTGTTGCCTTCCCGGTCTACAAGGGTCATATTCTGCAGACGCCAATCACCGCTCATATTTCCAGGCAGGCTGATCTGGCTGGCATAAAAGCCGTCACTTTCCGTTCCGGAGGATCTATTATGGGATGAGAAGAGCGCGGTTATGCTCTGGCCACCCGGCCCGGAGAATGCCGCCTCCGCCGCCCATATGGCCTGATCATCGATGAGATGGGCGGTGAGGTTGACCGGCTGGGGAGAGGCCAGGGAGATCTTCAGGGGCTCTATAAATAGGCCGGCGATGCCAGGAGCCTGGTCGTCGGATAAGGGTCCAGCAGGACCGTTCCCTGGCGGCGCAAGGGGATCGGAAGACTCCTCCGAGGAGAAGCATTGGCTGCTGCTTCCTATCTTGATCTCCTTGCTTATGGAGAAGACCCCCACCAGGTCCTCCACGCTCTTGCCATAGCCCGAGGCAGGATATGGTCCGGCCAGCAGTAGGAGAAAGACCAGAATAAGGATTTTAAGAGTCAATCAGGATTTCACCCTTGAGCCAATGGGCTATTGGCGGACAAATATCTTTCCCCATCGTTATGCCGCTGCAGAAGTGCTCTTTGTTCAGGCGATACTGGCCACAATCAGAAGAGACGGTTTATGACCGCTTTCCAGGGAGAAAGTAGATATTCTAGTAGGAAATGGGAATGCGTTTATGAGTGAAGCTAGAGACCGAAAGATGAAGCGCAAACGCAAACTCGATGAATTGAAGGCCGAAAAAGTCCTGAGAGCATGCCGCAGCAGGAGGGCCATAGCCAACCAGCTTTAAAGGCTAGGTCATATCAGAGCGGTCTCGCCTCGGCTCGATGAGATTTCGCCCATTCCCTTTTTTTATCAGCAGACCTATTCACGTCATCTTCTTCTACCTGGAGAGCATCTCTCCGTTCGAGGTCTTCAATTGTTCCCCATAGTCAGGCGCAGGGAGATGGCAGGTGGAGCGATCATCCTCAATGAGATCGCCGCCCCCAGGATCGCTCGCGTTGCTCAGCCGGGACAGTTTGTGATACTTATGGCCGGCGAGAAGGGTGAGCGAATACCCATGACCATCTCGGATATAGATCCGGTCAAGGGGACCATCACCATCATCTATCATGTGGTGGGCCGCTCTACAGCCGCCTTCAAGAGGCTTCAGGTGGGCGAGGGCTACAGAAGCTTGGCTGGCCCATTGGGCCGGCCCACTGAGGCGGAGGGCGTCGGCTTGGCCGTCTGCGTGGGCGGAGGCACGGGCCTTGCAGTAATCTATCCCATAGCCAAGAAGCTGAAAAGCCAGGGCAGCAGGGTGATCAGCATAATCGGGGCGCGGACGGCAGATCTGGTCATATTGAAGGAGGAGATGGCTGCCGTATCCGATGAACTGCTGATCTGTACCGATGACGGATCTCTGGGAAGAAAGGCCCTTGTGACTGAGCTGCTCAAAGAGGTCCTGGACAAGGAGAGGCCGGATCTGGTGGTGGCCATAGGGCCGGTAATAATGATGAAGCTGGCGAGCGAGATCACCCGCCCTCAGAGGATCAAGACCATCGTCAGCTTGAACCCCATCATGATCGACGGCACGGGCATGTGCGGCAGCTGCCGGGTGGAAGTAGGAGGGGAGACAAAGCTGGCCTGCGTGGATGGGCCGGAGTTCGATGGCCACAGGGTCAACTATGATCTCCTAACGGCCCGCCTTCAGTCATTCCGAGAGGAGGAGCGTGAAGCTATGATGCTGCATGAAAAAGAGGAGATGGAGCACTGCCCCATGAAAAAGGAGATGGAGATGGAGGGAGAGTGAAGAAGCGATTAATGGTGGAAATGAGTTCAGAGTTAGAGAGATAGTACCGAAAAATGAGGCCTCTGCGCCCCAATGACAGGCCTCAGCCTATGGCGGAGCGCAAAGCACCTCTGCTGGTGGTTTTGAACCGATAATTGCCTAGACCCAGCCGCGGGTCTTCATGGCATCAACAACCCTGGCCACGGCTACGGTGTAAGCTGCCTGGCGCATATTGATATTGTACTTCTTGGAGGCGGCCAGTACGCCCTGGTAAGCCATGGTCATCCGCTCGTCCAATTTCTGGTAGACCTCATCAAAGGACCAGCAGTAGCGCATAATGTTCTGCACCATCTCAAAGTAGGACACGGTGACGCCGCCGGCATTGGCCAGGAAGTCGNNTGGTGGGGCCGTTGGCCAGCTCCACAATGATCTTGGCCTTTACCCGTCCGGCATTCTCCTTGGTGATGACGTTCTCTAAAGCTGCAGCTATGAGAATGTCCACATCCAGCTCTAGTAGCTCCTCATTGCTGATCTTCTTGGCTCCGGGAATGTTGGTCACGCTGGCGCTCTCCGCCTTGACCCGAGCTGCTTCATCGGGATCGATGCCGGAGGCATTGAAAGCCCCTCCCCGGGAGTCGCTGACTGCAACTACCTTGCCCCCAAAGAGCTCCTTGGCCAGGCTGTGAGCGAAGCTTCCGGCATTGCCGTATCCCTGAATGGCAAAGGTGGCTTTGGAGAGATCGATGTTGAACTCCCGGGCGGCCTCTCGCAGAGCATACATTCCGCCTCTGGCCGTCGCATCGCCTCTGCCGCAGGAGCCGCCCACGCAGAGGGGCTTGCCGGTGATGCAGCCAAAGTTATTGGAGCCGGTCAGTTTTGAATACTGATCCATCATCCAGGCCATCATCTGGGGGGTGGTATAAACGTCGGGCGCCGGCACATCCTTATCCGGGCCGATGTTCTGCCAGATCATGTCCATATAGCCACGGCATAGCCTTTCCAGCTCGCCGCTGGACATCTCCTTGGGATTGCATATGACTCCGCCCTTGCCGCCGCCCAGGGGCAGGCCCAGGAGCGATGTCTTCCAGGTCATCCAGGCGGAGAGAGCCCGCACTGTGTCGATGGTCTCATCGGGATGATATCTTATGCCGCCCTTGCAGGGGNNAACCCTGTATCCCTGGAAGATCTTCATTCTGCCATCATCCATTCTTACCGGTATGGAAAAATGGAACTCTCTTCTGGGGTGGCGCAGAAACTCATGCACTCCGGCATCGAGGTTTAGAATCTTGGCGCAATCGTCAAGCTGCTTTTGGGCTATCTCAAATGGATTAGGTTTGGACATTTAATGCATCTCCATTCTACCGAAATCTTTATGTTTGACTGGTGGATGCAAAGCACCACACTTGGCTATATAACAATTCTGAGTTAGATTTATAAGTAATAAAGGAGGCCGGAAATGTCTAGTTGGTATATATAAATATTATCTATAATTTGATTTCAAAACAGATATGAAGCTATCCGTGCTCTTTAGAGTCCAATTTTGAGCTACAATTTACGATTTCATAAATAATCATAAAATGACTTAACAAATAATTTTTTAGCCCCCTGCGAATCCATCTCAAACTAGAAAGCCTCATTCGCGGATCTCTGGAATGGGCCAGAATTCCATAAAAAATGGGCTGCAATCGGCATCTCTCGGCAGATGTATCAAGAAGCCCATCTCACTCATATTGTATCATAATTCGTCATAACATATATGAATAGATAGAACGGAAAAGCTTTTCCGGTAGGCCGTTTAGGAGTTGCTGCGATCGTTTCCAATCGTTTCCAGATTTCAATTCCGGTATAACCAGACAGATCCCGCGGTCAGGATTCGTATATCGCAACTTGAGGATAATAGATCAGAGCAAGAAGGACAGAGAAGATGACAATAGTCATAGTTGACTACGGTATGGGAAATCTGTTTTCCATATACAATGCCCTGGATCATGTGGGCGGAAATCCCAGATTCGCCCGAGATCCAGAGGATCTGAAAGGGGCAAAGGCAATAGTGGTTCCGGGAGTGGGAGCCTTTGGAAGCTGCATGAGCCAGCTCTCCCGCTTCTCAGAAAGCCTATTGCAGCATCTTCGAGAAGGAGTGCCCATGCTCGGCATCTGCGTGGGCATGCAGGTCCTCTTCCAGGTGAGCGAGGAGAGCCCCGGTGCCCCCGGCCTGGGCTGGATTGCTGGCAAGGTGATTCGCCTGCCGGATGGTGTGATGATCCCCCAGATGGGCTGGAACAGCCTGGCCATCCTGCGTCGGTCAGAGATGCTGGATGGAATTTCAGATGGCGATATGTTCTACTTTGTGCACTCCTACTACACCCGGCCTGAGGACGACTCGGTCATAGCCGCCACTACAGAGCACGGAGTGGAAGTTACCGCTGCCATCCAGAAAGACAACCTCTTTGCCACCCAGTTTCATCCGGAAAAGTCCGGCCCTAAGGGGCTGCAGATACTGAAGAACTTTGTGAGGGCATCGAGATGTTAGCCAGAAGGATAATTCCCTGTTTGGACTGCGACCTGGGTGTTCCTGGCGGGCGAGTGGTCAAAGGCATCGAGTTCAAGCAGATAAGGTATGCCGGAATCCCCTGGGAGCTGGCCGGACAGTACTATCAGGATGGTGCGGATNNGGGAGACCATGACCGAAGTGATCAAGAAGACATCCCGCTCTGTTTTTGTTCCCCTTGCCGTAGGCGGGGGGATAAGCAGCCTGGATCAGGCCAGAGAGGTCTTCAATGCCGGTGCAGACAAGATCACCCTGAACACCTCTGCTCTGAAGCGCCCCCAGTTGATAGAAGAGATTGCTGGACAGTACGGAAACCAGGCTGTGGTGCTGGCAATCGACGCCAAGCGGCGCTATGGCTTGGAAGATGGCCGAGAGATCGTCGAGACAGAAGAAGGACCTTGCTGGTTTGAGTGCTCCTACTACGGAGGCAGGCAGTTTACAGGCATCGATGCCCTGGCCTGGGCCAAAAGAGCCGTCTCTCTGGGGGCGGGGGAGATTCTGCTCACCAGCATGGACCGGGACGGAACCTACGACGGCTTCGATATTCCACTCACCGATGCCGTGGTAAAAAGGGTGAATGTGCCGGTAATAGCATCGGGTGGGTGCGCCAGCCCGGATCACATGCTGGAGGTCTTCAGCAAAACCGATGCATCGGCGGCATTGGCAGCCAGCATCTTTCATTTCGGGGAGTGGAGCATAAGCAAGGTGAAGTCTTATCTCAGAGATAGAAGCGTGAATGTGAGGATTTAAGAGAATACCTCATTTTGCGCAAGGTTTATCCGGAAAGAGGATCTGCTCTCGCAGAACTGCTGGCTCTAATGGGCTGCCCGGGCAAGATCCTTTGCATAGCTTTCTTGAGACATATGTCAAGGAGAGATACAGCAGCAAAGGCTAGAGCGCTGATAATCCTATAACAATGGAGCATATCGAATAAAAATGAGGTTTATTGAACTGAGCAAGGCTCCCTGCAATGAGACGCTGGAAGTCAAGGCCATTTATAGCGATCTCGATTGGGGAAAAAGACTAGAATCCATGGGCATCCGAAAGGGCAGACAAATACGCAAGATTGCCAACCAGCCCTTTGGAGGGCCGGTGGTAATCGAGGTTGATAGCATGAAGATATCCTTGGGCAGAAATATTGCACATAAAATCGAGGTGGAGGTGCTTGGCGATCACCTCCCCAGATCATTCTGAGACGATTCTTCACTACTTCTATCTGATCTTCAGGTTGATATGAGCTGCTTTAGCCTCTGAATGCTCTCCATGGCCTGAGCAGACTCGTGCAGCTTCTCCTCTTCGAAGTGCTTAATGACATCATCTATTCCGGCTTTTAAAGAGTAGACCTTCATCGGTCTGCCTTTGCCCTCACGTTTGATCTCCTTCTCCTCTATCCAATTGTTGTCGCGAAGGGTTCGCATGGCAATGCTGACCTCTGGCTGGCGGAGATCTGAGCCCATCTCTATCTCCCGAGAGGAGGCCTCATCCACATTGGCCAGAAAGGTAATGAGCGTTGCAACATTGCGCGGAACGCTCAAAGACCTGAGCGTCTCCACAAATTCCATATCCTTATCATCTAGGATCTTTACCGTGGACTCCCTCATAATTGTCACCATATTTTTCATGCCAGAATTACCTAATCATATAAATAATTTGTTTTGAAAGGCAATGTCTTTTAATTTTACTTAATTAGACTAATACTTTAGATAATAACTTTTAAAGCAGTTGTCATTTACATTTAGGTGACTCATACATGCTGAATGTACTGTGCGAGGAATTTATATTTCATATAATTTCTTATTGCTCGATATGCGTTGGAGAAACGATATCCCTTTTTACAGCCAAATGTCCCGGCTCATTTTCCTATTGAGACATATAATTAATTTAATGAGAATGCTGCAAACTCAGGAGATAAAAATTATTTTATAACAGAATTAATTTAGCATGGAACGGGGGTAATATAGCGGGATCGGTTTCATCGGCGTAAGATATTAGAGCCGTTTGAGCCGCATACCTGGGCCGAATAACCTCCTGAAAAGAACACCATTTCTGGCGGCCTTGACCTGAGCCGGGCAAGATATATTTGCCAATAATCCGATGTTACTGCTATGATATGCATCGAGATCCGGGAGAGGGATCTTAAGGAGCTGACCCTAACCGAGGTCGAAAACCTGCCCGGAAGCCTCTTCGCCGGGACCAGTCCGCTCTTGAGACCATTTTTGAAGAACCTGGAGCAGCTGCTTCCTGTCGAGAACCACGGGAGGGGGGACAGCTATATCTTAAGCGCCCTTCACTCCCGTGTCGATTGGATTCATGCCGATGAGAGCAAAATCACCGTGGGAAGCGGAGAGAGAAAGGTTGAGATCAGTCGCGATGCGCTGGGAGAATTGATGGGTAGCCGGTATCCTACCACCGGTCACCAACGCCTCAACCTGCCGGGCCTGCTATTCCTGCAGAGCGGCCCGGCACTGCAATCGGCCAGCGCCACCATTCTCCGCCGAGACCATCACTTGAACATCCCTGAGGGGCGCAGAACCAGGCGCTACGTCTTTCATATGGGCGTCTTAGCCATTAATGCGGATAAGGAGAGGATTGCGGTATTCTTTGATTTGGATAAGCTTCCCAAGAGAGAAGACGGAACCTGCGTGCTATTCTGAATTATCCTAAAAAAATGGTTATTGGGATATGGATATTCTGGAAAGAGTATGCGGATGGAGGCCTTCCACTCCACACCTCTACTCTAAATTATCAGGCTCTTCAAGCTCCAGAGCAGCTTGGGATTGAGCCGGAATAAGACCCGCAGCATTCCTCCCAGATCCATCTTGGTTATGTCTTCCTTGGCCAGAGAGCCTATGAGCTGGTTGATATCCTTATCTGTGAGCTTGACAAAGAACTCTTTTAGCTGGAAGCTGCGGGCTAAAGTCTTGCCTATATCCTCTTTCCAGCGGGCCTCATACTCCTGGAGCCCTTTTCGGGTGAAATCGCCTGCGGATATGGCTTTGGCCGCTACCTCCCCAGCTATGGCTCCCGCCTTCATGGCATTGAGTATGCCTCCCCCGGTGAGGGGATCGGTCTGGCGGGCCGCATCTCCCACCAGCATCACCCCGTCGGCAATAGCAGAGTTAATGGGCCCGGAGCAGGGATCGCCTCCTACCACCATCTCCACCACCCTGCCGTTGGGAAAACGACTCTTCATCAGCTGCCGTAAAAGGCGCACGGCCTCGCCCGGCTTGGACCGGGAACCCTGGATCCCAAGACCAATATTGGCCAGTTTACGTCCTTTGGGAAAGGACCAGGCGTAGCCGGATGGCGCGATGCTGTTTCCCAAAAAGAATTCGGTATAATCGTCATCGATAGATGCATCCTGCACCAGGAACTGAGCGCATGACTCTATGTCATCCAGCTTCAATGTGGTATCTATGCCCGCCCAGCGCCCCACCTTGGACTCCACACCATCCGCTCCGATAACCAGAGGAGCCTCAATCTGAATAGGCTCGCCTATGCGCATGGCGGAGACGCCGCATACAGCGCCGTCCTTCTTGATCAGTCCCAGTGCTCTGGTCTTGACCATGACCCTGGCCCCGGCCTGGGCGGCCAGCATGGCCAGCCCCCGATCGAAGACCTTTCTCTCCAGGACGTAGCCCACCTCCCCGCCGCTCTTGTCCTCGGACATGACGATGCTATTTCCGTCCGGGGCATAGAGCCTGGCACCTTTGACCTCGGAGGATATCCACTCCGGCTCGGGCTGGACCATTTTGTGCAGCGATCTCTTGCTCACCCCTTCCGCGCAGCGCACCGGATCGCCTATCTCCTGGCGCTTCTCCAGCATAACCACATTCAGGCCGGCGGCCGCTGCTGCCTTTGCCGCCATGGAGCCGCCCGGGCCGCCGCCCACCACCACCAGGTCGCACTTCATGCCCTGACCTCCAGGGCTCCTACGGGACAGATTTTGGCGCAAAGGCCGCACTCTTTGCATTCTGTCGAGACCTCCAGCCAGGTCTCAACCAGCTCCAGGGCACAGGTCGGGCAGACTCCGACGCAGGCACCACAATAGCAGCACTTGTATCTGTTGACGGTAAGCATGAATAACACATCCCTAGTATTCGATCTCGAAATCCTCGTAACCCTTGGCTTGTAGCTCGGAAAGCTCCATCCCCAGGACAAGGGATCCGGTGGGCCCCGACTTCATGGACTTGAGCAGCTCTCCTACCTGCTTTCTCTCTCCCTCCAGCACTGCCTCCACACCGCCGCCGGGAACATTTCTGACCCAACCTTTCACCCCCAGAGCCATAGCCCTCTCCCGGGTAAAAGCCCGGTAATATACGCCCTGCACCCGTCCCGAGACCCGGACATGAACTGCAATCATCAGCGTGCCCCAGCCACCAGATCTTCCAGAGCCTTTCTCTGATCCTTGGCCTTGATGATCCCCGAGGCCAGAAGCACTCCCTGAGATCCCAGATCAAGGGCAGCTTTCAGATCTTCGCCATGGGTTATTCCCGCCCCGCATAACACTCCCACATCAGGTGCGATTTTCTTGACCGCCTGCACCGAGCGGTCCACTATCTCTGGATCGGACTTGGAGACGGGGATGCCGCTGCCTATAAGCTCAGGCGGCTCTATGGCCACATAATCAGGCCCCATTGCTGCTGCGGCGCGAGTGGTGGCCACATTGTTGGTGCAGACGATGCTCTTCAGGCCCGCCTGGCGGCAGGCAGCGATGGAAGCCTCGATCTCCGCCAGCCTGAGCCGTCGCTCGGAATGGTTGATCAGGGACCCCGACGCGCCCGCTGCTTTTAATGAGGCTGCAGTTATGTGTCCGGTAAAGCCGCCGTATCCCACCCCATCCACATGCTGGGAGAAGACCGGTATCGACACCGAGGCAGCTATGGTGGAGATATCGGCCACCTGGGGCACCACCACCATCTCCAGAGAATGCTCGCGAGCCATCTCCTGGCAGATCCGGGCTAAAGCGAGCCCCTCCGGGCCGGTCGATTCGCGATAGGTCTTGAAATTGAGCACGATCAATGTCATAGTTTTCCTCGCCGCAGCTTTGTGCTCTCAGTTAGCATATATATTTTGGCTGCATTCTGAGAGGATAGCACTGTAGCATCTCTCATAATCGGAAAGGGCAGAGCACTCCCCGGTAAAAGAAAGCCTCAACTGCGCCCCGAGGATAAAGGCGATCAAGGGAAGCATTCCTGATTCCTGATTGACGATGATGTGGTAGAGCAGCCCCTCCCGCTGAGAATAATCCACAGAGACCATCTCCAGCTCGGCGTGCCCGGACAAAAAAACCTCAATAATGGGCTTGCATCTGGAGCAGACGGCACAATCCTTCTTCCCGATGAAGAGGAGCAATGGGCCGCTTTTTGCGGCAAGCTCCTCCAATAGCTCTATGGCCGGTCCATAGGAGTCTTTTAGAAAAGATAAAACCACATCAGCTACCTCCTCCGGAGGGACGCCATACTTCTCGCCCAGCTCCTCGCTGAGCTTTTCCTCTTTTCGAGCCATGAAATCCCTCATCAGATCCAGGAGGCTTGCGGCGGGAGGAGTCTTGCCCATGACTTCAAAAAATGTTTTTAGAGATCGTGGATGACCTTGAGCCTCAGTTTGGAGAAGTCCTCTTTGATCTCAACCAAAAAGCCCATTCCAGCAAAGATCTCCTCCAGCTCGATCCTGACGAACTTCTTTGGCGCATCCGAGCCGAAGATGAGGGTAAACTCGCTTTTGCCGCTCTTGCTCATGTTGAAGAGATTGCAGATCTCCAGCCTCCTGAGGATGCTTTCGGCATTGAAGAGCTTGTGTTTGAACTGCTCAGCGTGAGCCCGGCAGACCTCTCTATGCAGGTTCCAGAATTTCTCCTTTTCTGGATGGGTTTCAATGAATTGTAGAAACAGTATCCAGTGATCTATATCAAGGATAACATGCTCGCCGGCGGAGAGCATCTCGGTGTGGGTATAGACCCTCTTGTCCTCGGAAGCCTCAAAGAGCATCTTGTGCTTGGCGAAGAACTTCAGTGACTCTCTCATCAGCTCGCTCTGAGACAGGCCCATGTCTTGCTTCATCTTCTTGAAAAGGCCCGCCGTCTCCTCGTCCAAAGCGATGGTGATTCTCTCCGGTGACTTCATTTCATCCCCTGCATTATTCTCTGCACTCATCTTCCCGCTTATGATATATTATCTTTGTCGAGCAGTATCTATTTATATCGATGTCGGAACGGCCATTCCTGCAAGTCTTATCCTTGGCCTGCCCGATGGAACTGAAATTGGAAGACCGGAATTGTTAAATTCCAGCGGCAAATCATCCTCCTTCATGGACTCATGGATGAAGGACAAGGTCAGGTATAGCGAAAAGGATAAAGAGAAGCTGGAGAAGGGCTCGGGCTATGTCAAGGTCTGGACGCTGGTTTCCAAATGGGTTTATCGGTTAATATCCTGGTAATTGAGCTCTAAAGAAAACCAAGGCCTTCCAGCGCTGCTTGGCTGAGAAGCACCGATAGCCGTCATCCCCATTCTGTTTTGAGCAACCTGCCCAGCTTTGCTGCTCTGCTCCTGAGGCAGGATAGGACTGCTTCTCTACCGGCGCCCCGGGAGGTGATGGAGAGGACAGGATCATCGGGCTCTATTCGCGATCCCACCACAGGCACGTCCGCCGTCCAGCGGCAAAGCAGATCTGCATCGATCCGAAGGGGAGAGGGGGCATAAAGGATAACCCGACCTGCCGTGCATAGAGAGAGCCCTGACGGATCGGGCAGGAGACCGGAAAAAGACTGCAAATGAGCCTGGAAGACGTTGATCCCGCAGGCCATCTCCACGCTGTCCAGGCTGCCCTGGAAACGGCTGTTGACCTCCACGGGAACCGGGCCCTTCTGGCCGAGCAAGAAATCCACCCCGTTGCTGCCCACCAGCCCCAGGCCCGCTATTATTGACTCGGCCATTGCCGCCATATCTGCAATTTGCCTCTGGGGGGCCTCTAAGGGGGTGATATTTCCGCTGTAGCGATAGCCTCCGGCGCCGGCCCAGGTGAGGCCGATGAGCTGCTCGTTGACTGCAACAGCCCGGGCCTCGCTGCCGTTTGCAATGACCGAGACGCTGGCAGGCCGGCCCGATACCAGCTCCTGGGCGATCAGTCCATCCTGCCAATCCAGATCAGAATGCGACCTTATCACACGGCATTCCACCCCACCCGCTCCCCAACGGGGCTTGACCAGAAAGGGATAGGGCATGCCCTCCAGGGAGGCCTGGGTCCGGATGAAGGGATAGCCTTCCCTCTCCAGCCAGCCGGCCAGCCAGAGCTTGTCCGATACTTGAGAGCTCTTTTCCGGGGGATTGTTGAGCACCGGCACTCCTGGGACCCGGGCCTGCTCCAGACCCGGACCCAAAACCAAGGCATGGGGCCGGTGCCCCTGCACCAGAGGGGCCAGACATTTGTCTGGCCTCTGCCGCGGCAGCAGAAAGGTCTTTTTCGCCCAAATAGAGAGATCTCTGTCGCAGTAGCAGTCGGCGGCTATTACCTCATGCCCGGCCCGGCTGGCCGAGGCGGCTATGTGCCGGATGTTGATGCCGGCAACCAGGATCCTCATGGCCCGATCTCTTCCGCCTCTTTTCGGAGAGGTGGCTCAGGATCTTCCGACTTTTCGGAATAGAGCACCTGCTTTCCCCGCGGGGAGGGCACGATCTTCAGGCCGCCGGGAAACTCACCTTCCAGCTCCCGGCCCAAAAAGAGCCGGTCCAGAAAGACAGCTAAAGCGGCCACCTCGGAGTGGGGCTGGTTTCCCACTGCCACATTCCAGTCCGCCAGCTGGTACATCTCCGCCGGGACCTTCTCTGCGCCCACGGCAATCAGAAGATCGCACCCGCAATTGGAGATCTCGTCTATCACATCGGGCAGGTTGGTTCCATACATGGTCAGGTGGACCACCTTGCCCCCCGCTTCCTTCCAGCGCACCGTCTCGCCCCTCCAGGAGACATCGGATCTGAGGTGAAATCCTCCCCCCCAGCGCTCCGCCACATCGGCCAGGCTCTCTTCTACATGAGAGTCGCGTCCTCCCAGGAGCATCTCCTGAGCCCCGAAGGCCCGGGCCACCAGGCCCACATGAGTGGTGATCCTCTTGTCCCTCTCCGGCCGGTGGCCTATGCGCAATACCGAGACTCGCATGGCCGGGGGAGGGCATACATATTATTTAGCCTTAATCAGGTCGATGCACCGGCTGGGCGGCCCAGAGTCCTGCAAAATAGCTAAATTCAAGTGATGCGTCACTTCCCAGGATGAATCTGTGCGAGAGATGCCAGGGCAGGGGCTTTTTGGTGGTGGGAGACAAGCCCTGTCCCAACTGCGATGGCAGCGGAAAGATCGGGTCCATATCCCTGGGTGAGGCCTCGGAAGGAGAGATGAAGGAACTCCTGGAGAGCGGATCGACAAAATGCAGCATCTGCCACGGCACGGGCAAGATGCCGGTGACCGACGGCTGCCCTGCCTGCAAGGGTCTTGGGCGGGAGTACCTTTGCGTTGTATGCGGGGCAAAGCTCTCGGACAAGAAGGAGCTGTGCGAGCGCTGCGCCAAGAAGCCTCTGGTACATATTCTGGATCCGGCCTGCGACTCCAAGGACATAGCCATCGGCGAGATCTATCAGGGCCGGGTCAATGGTCTGGCCAACTTCGGGGCCTTTGTGGACCTCTCAGAGTGTGTACGGGGCCTGGCCCACAACAAGTACCTCAAGAGCCGCCCGGAGGTGGGCGACACCCTATTTGTGGCGGTGCGAAACATCCTGCCCAACGGCAACATTGAGCTGGAGCCGGTGGAGCTAAAGGAGTACAATACGGTGGAGGTGGAAAAGGAGCTGCCCCTTTACCGGGCATCCGAGCTGACGAAGATGGTGGGCAAGCAGATCATGATCAAGGGAGAGGTGATCC
>DAWB01000155.1:0-5265 GCA_002505805.1 Methanosaeta sp. UBA80
TGACTCTCAAGGTCTGGGATCTGGGAAGCGGGAAGATAATTGCCAGCTTCACCGGAGATAGCGCCATGCTCTGCTGCGCCGTCTCCCCTGACGGCCGGACCATCGTGGCCGGCGAGGCATTGGGACGGGTGCACTTCCTGCGCCTGGAGGGGCTGCCNNTCTCCTAGAAGGTATCTTATATATCCTGATGCATAATCATTCTAAATGCTTCGCCAGAGATTCGTCCTGGACACCACCGCACTCACCGACTCTTTTGCCTGGGAGAGCGAGGGAGCCACCGGCATCTGCGAGGGGATGGGCGCCATCCTGGACCGGGTGGCGGACGGCAGGCTCCACCTGGGCATAAGCTGCTATATCCCCTATCCCTCCGTCTACAATGAGATCAAGGATTTTGTGCGCCACAACAATTGCGATCCCAGGATACTGAGCAAGGTGGACACCTGGCTAGTCAAAAAGTCTCCCGATCGCTATCAGGTCAAGGTCCCGGCCAAGATCTTCTATGAGTATGTGGACTATATGAGAAGCCGCATCAATAAGGGCATGAACATCTCCGAGGAGGCGGTTTGGGAGTCGGTCTCCAAATGCATCTCCCTCTCCCGGGAGGGGACCGATCTCTCGGCCATGAAGGACGAGATCGAGAGGGAGACCGTGGGCGGCATTGTGCGCAAATTCCGGGAGAAGTACCGGGCGGCCCTGCGCTACGGCATCCTGGACAGCGCCCCGGATATTGATGTCCTGCTGCTGGCCAAGGAGCTGGATGCCGCGGTGGTCTCCCAGGATCTGGGGATACAGCGCTGGGCGGAGCAGTTGGGACTGCGCTTTATGGAGTCGAGGTCCTTTCCCATCATGATAAAAGAGTACATGAATGCCCTGCCGGAGCTTTATATCGAGGAGAAGGAAGAGGATCGGATGATCTAGTGGGCGGAGCCAGCCATGCCTGAGCCTCCTTTTTTTCGGACGCTGGGATAGAAGAGAGATACAAGAACGATAATCCTGAGCTTGCTGGAACAGCTTCTTTTGCGGGGATGATGGTCTCCCAAAGGCTTAATTGTATTCAGATCTTCAAAGCAGCCGGGGACCCAAGTTGAAGGAAGAGTTCGACAAAATGACCTTTGAGGAGAAGGTATCCTTTCTGGTGGATAACCTTAGAGCTTTGCCCGATAGTCTGGCCGATGAGGGCATAGACATCCTGGCCCAGGCAGGAGAGACGGAATACGCCGTGGTGCTGGCCAGGGATAAAGGCAAGATCGACAAGGCCATCCGCGTTTTGTTGGAGGCGGGAGACTACCTCTGGGCGGCATTGATCGCCAAGAACGCCGGCCACCTCACCCGAAGCCAGGATCTCTACCGGGAGGGGCTGCAGTATTACATAGAGATGGAGATGTTTGGTCGAGCCATATCCGCAGCAACGGCGCTGGGCCTCTCGCCGGATGTGATTGACGACCTCTACCGGAGCGGCATAGCCAGGGAGAGCCGGGATTCTGACCTGGCTCACAGCAGGGATATGATCGAATGCGCCATGCAGTCCCTGGACCTCTCCCTGTTGGGCCGGGAGGATGAGATGTCCCTGGAGCTGATCAAGGCGTTGCAGGAGCAGAGGGAGAGAATGGCAAGCGATGAAAAAGAGGAAAAATAGGGAGAATAGGCGGGCCTTGCCCTCACCGGGAAGGCCCTGATTTTCTCCTTATACTGGAATATTCTGGCAGATATGATGATCATGCCTATTATCATGCCTTCAAAAATTTCATAAGAGCATTCCAGGTCTCTTTTGAAGCGATGCCATCCTCCTTCAGGCCGCTGCTCTTCTGAATCGCCAGAACCCTGCTCTTGGTCTTGGCCCCATATAAGCCATCCACATTAATTCTTGTTCCCGCTTCCGCTGCGTTGAGGAGGCATTGCAGGACCTTGACCGCCGGCCCTTTTGAGCCGGTCTTGAGATCCTCCGTCTTGAGGAGAGCAGCCCAGGTCTTGGGTCCGGCTATGCCGTCCTGAGCCAGTCCATAGCTCTTCTGAATGGATGTGACTGCCGTCTTTGTCTTGCTGCTGAATGTGCCGTCCACGGTCAATTTGGGACTGGCTCCTGCGATATTGAGGAGGCACTGCAGGGCCTTGACCGCCGGGCCCTTTGCGCCCATCTTCAAGGTGGCGGGAGAGGCTGCTGCTGCGGCCGGGCCCACCTGGAAGGTTATGGTTCCTCCGGGGGCGGAGATATTGGAGATGACCAGGCCCGACTCGGAGCCGTCCCAGAGGTTGGAGGAGGGCTGAGTGGAATGGCTTACCGCCACCGCCGCCATCTCCTTGAAGAGGTCCATCTCGTCTCCCATATTCTGATTGGTCTCCAGGTCCAGATGTCCATCGGCCTGGAGCAGCCCGCACTGATAATGTTTGGTAGCGGTGCCCCCCTGCCACTCATTGGAGCCCAGGATATCGCAATGGTAGACGGCCAGGCCGCTGGAGGGAATATCCTTGTCCAGGTCCAGACGAGAGCGGTTCTCGATGAGGAAGTACTCATTGTACTTGCGGCTGGGATAGAATAAGACGGTCCTGTAGTCGCCGTGCAGGGCCTGGTAGCTGCCGGGCTGGTCCAGCCAGACCACATTGTCGCACCAGTCCACCAGGTGGCGCAGATAGGCACAAACCGGGGCGGGAGTTCTTCCGTTATCGTTATGGTTTCCGGCGCTCATCAAGCAGTAGTAGCCGAGGCCGGAGCTCTTCTCCGCATCGCCGTCTCTGGTGCCGTAGTCGTAGAGGTCGGGCCAGCGGCAGAGCATATGGCCGCTCTCATGGCAGAAGGTGCCTATGCTCAGATCCTCCTTGCTCCGGCCAAGGCTGGAGAGCATATAGAAGTAGGTCTTCATGCTGCCGCGCTGTAGCTCCAGGAAGTAGTTATGGGGCCAGAGCTCGCCCAGGTACTGGGTCTGTCCGGCATAGAGGAAGCTGACGGCATCAACTATTCCCTCATCCTGAGAGTCGAATTGCGTTAGATCCAGGCCCTTGGCTATGGCCAGGTCCAATGCCTCCTCCACCAGGAGGCGGTTGGCGTAGTATCGCCGGTTCTTGCTGAGGGTCACAGGGCCGACCACATGGTTGGTGTAGTTCAGCTTTCCTCCGGAAATGAGCCGGTAGTACTCCCGCACGGAGCAGAAGTTGCCGTTCTCGCTGTAATTTGCCCCGTTGAGCATCTTGTCCACATCATCTTTGGTGACTGTGCTCTTGATGTCCTTGAACTGGACCAGAATGGTCAGTCCTTTAACCTCCCCCTCGGTCAAGCGGCGGCCCTCCAGGAGACCCTTATTGGGCCCGAAGGTCTTGAGGGTGGCATGGGGCTGATAGGGCTCCGGGGGAGGGAGCATCCGGGCGTATCTGGCATTGAACTTGGCGTTTCTCACCTCTGCGGACTCCTTCAGGTGCCGGAAGATCTTCTCGGGTGCAGCCTTGGATAGATCTACTCCGCTGGAGACAAACTCTCCTTTGATGAGATAGGCATAGCAGAAAAGGCCAAGATCATCGTCGTAGACCACGGAATAACCGTCAACATTCTCGTAGCGAGAATAAAACTCATCGCCAAAGACTCTAAGCTTTACATGAGGTCCCTTCTCCTGGGAGAAGGTCAATATCTCTCCAACAATTGCGCTCATATTAACAATCCACCTGGAATGGGCTAAAAGGCTGTATGATAAATATTCAATAAACTATTTAACTTTATCCAATGAGATCGGATTTATACATCTTTTGAAAAATCAATTTTAAAGGGAAGGATGAGGATAATTGATGGCGGCCATTGATGCCAGCCGGGCCGCTAGCGTCGGGAGAATCTTTTTGCGGCTTTGTCCAGTCGCACCTCATCTGATTCCTCCAGATGCTTTTCCAAACCCGGGGGCGGAGAGCGGCCCAGATCAAGTCCGCTGGAGAAAAAGCGGCCATCCTTAAGGAGGGCGTAGGTGAACAGGCCCAGATCCTCATCGTAGATGGCGGTGTATCCCTCCTCCGTTTCATATCGAGCATAGAACTCGTCTCCAAAGACCCTCAACTTTATCTCCGGCCCGTTTTCCTGGTCGAAGCTCATCAATTCCCCGAATATGGCGCTCATGATTCATCATCCAATTCATCCATTCGATTCATCCCATCTGGTTCATCCATCCGCTCCGGCTTGCCTGCCGGGAAGAAGCAATACAATATCTCAGGCTTTTAAAACTAAAGCCTTTCCGGAAGGAGATGACCGGCAGCTTTTTGGGGAGTTGGAGCGAGAGATAAGGCCCGAGGAGGGCAGAGTCTTGGCAGCGCCTAAAGAGATTGTGGACCTGGTGGCGGAGTTCGAGAGGGATCAGAGCTTCTACAAATCATCTCAGTTCAATGAGACGGAGCTACGAACCCGGTTCATCAATCCGCTGATTGCTGCCCTGGGCTGGGATGTCTATCACGATCAGCCGGGCCGGGCGGATCAGCACGAGGTCAAGGAGGAGGACTCGGTGGAGGTGGAGGGCAAGATCAAGAATCCCGACTACAGCTTCCGGCTCTTCGACGGCGCTCTGGGATCGATGAAGAGGAAGTTCTTCATGGAGGTCAAGAGGCCGTCGGTCAATATCGAGGCGGGGGCCTACCCCGCCTTTCAGCTCCGGCGCTATGCCTGGTCCGCCGATCTGCCCATATCCATTTTGACCGACTTTGAAGAATTCTCAGTTTACTACTGCCTCTCCCGGCCGGACAGGGAGGACAAGCCGACCAAGTCGCGGATAATGTATCTGAGATATGATCAGTACGCAGAAAAGTGGGAGGAGATAGCCGCTCTCTTCTCCCGGGAGGCGGTGCTCGGCGGCTCGCTNNGTATGCCCGATCCCTGCCCCAGAAGAGAGGCGAGAAGAGGGTGGATGCCGCTCTGCTGGGCGACATATCCCGGTGGCGGGAGGCCCTGGCCAAGAACATCGCCTTGCGCAATCCGGAGCTGGACACGGCCAGCCTGAACTACTCGGTGCAGGCCATCATCGACCGGATAATGTTCCTTCGCATCTGCGAGGACCGGGGCATTGAGAGATATATGCGGCTCAAGCACCTCTTGGGGGGGGAGAGGGTCTATGCCCGGCTTTTTGAGCTGTTCCAGCAGGCGGATGAGCGCTACAACTCGGGGATATTCCATTTCCATAAGGAGCCCGAAAGAGAAAACCCGGACATCATCACCCCCGGCCTGAAGATCGATGACGGCACGCTCAAGGAAATCATCAAGCAGCTCTACTTCCCGGAGAGCCCCTATGCCTTCTCCGTTTTGCC
>DAWB01000155.1:5299-8966 GCA_002505805.1 Methanosaeta sp. UBA80
GTACACCCCGGCCTACATCGTGGAGGCCATCGTCCAGAAGACCCTGGGGCCCACTCTGCAGGGCAGGACAGCCCGGCAGGCCTCCGAGATCAGCGTTCTGGATCCGGCCTGCGGGTCGGGATCATTTCTCATTGTGGCCTACCAGTTCCTGCTGGACTGGCACAGGGATTGGTATGTGCAGCATCTGCTGCCGCTGATGGAGAGAGGCTCTAAGCCCTCCTCTCCGGAAATCCGGCGGCTGCTGCCGGAGAGGGAGGCGAGCGGCAGGGGCCGGAAGAGGGAGGTGGAGCTGCCTCTTTACCAGGCCAGGGACGGAGAGTGGCGGCTGACCACAGTGGAGAGAAAGAGGATACTTCTCTCCAACATCTACGGGGTGGATATCGACAGGCAGGCGGTGGAGGTGACCAAGCTGTCGCTGCTGCTGAAGGTATTGGAGGGGGAAAACGAGGAGAGCATCTCCAAGCAGCTGACGCTATTCCAGGAGCGGGCGCTGCCGGATCTGGGGGAGAACATCAAGTGCGGCAACTCGTCTGATCGGCTGGGACATACTGGAGGACAATCCGGGGCTGGGGCAGGAGGAGATCGAGAGGATAAATCCGTTTGACTGGGAGAGGGAGTTTTCAGAAGTTTTCAGGAGAGGCATGTTCAATATAATCATAGGAAATCCACCATATCATTCTGTCAAGTTAATGGATGAAATTTCAAAAAAATATTTTTATAAGAAATACAGTGTTGGAACTAAGCGATTTAATTTGTTTAGTATATTTATAGAAGCGTCTTTGTCTATCTTACGACAAAAAGGAAACCTTGGATTTATTATTCCTAGTTCATTCTTAGCAAATTCACAGTATTTAGAACTTAGGAATTTAATACTAAATCATTTTATAATTAAAGAAATTATCAATTTTGGTGGTGGGGTTTTCGTCGGTGCTAATGTCGAAACACTTATATTGATATTATATGAGGAATCGGATCGTGAGACAAGACAAACGAATCCGATTTTGATCACAGATAAAATGAATAGATCACTGGAAAAAAATCAAACACAATTAATGAAAATACAAAAAGAATTCGGAAATAGCTGCAATTGCGTATTTGAATTAATGGATGAAATTCCCATAAACCGGCCAACGGAATCGTTGAAGAAATTGTGCGTAATAAAGAATGGAATAAATACTGGAAATATTGCCGAGAGAATAATAACCAATGTTTATAGGGGAGATTGCTGCAAACCACTCATAGATGGAAAAGATGTACAGCGTTATGAAGAACCAAAATGGCGAAGGAGCTATGTAATATACGATGTTGATTATGTTGAGAAGTTGAGAGAAGAAACGAGGATAAACGGGAAGCTTTGGACGGCAAGAATCATAAAAAAAGATAATTATTTCGAGCGGGAAAAATTAGTGCTTCAGCGAATACGAAACTTATCTCTAAAAAGAAGACTAGTTTTAACTTACGATCAGTATAAATATTATACATCTATAAATATAGGTGTCATCCTAAATAATAGTAATTCTAGATATAACCTTAAATATCTTCTGGGGATATTGAACTCTAATTTCATGAATAAATATTACGCAAAACGATATCATAACATACAAATAAAAAATGAATTTCTCGGGGAGCTCCCCATACCCATAATTGATTTCTCCAACTCCGCCGATGTCGCCCGCCACGATCACATGGTCGCTCTGGTAGAGCAAATGCTCGTCCTGCACAAACAGCTCCCCCTGGCCCGCACGCCACACGAGCAGACGGCTCTGGAGCGGCGGATCGAGGCCACCGACCGGCAGATNNGAGCTGTACGGGCTGACGGAGGAGAGATCCAGATTGTGGAGAGAGGGGGATGAAGATAAAATAGGCATGGCCACTTAGAACAAAGCATCAACAGAATGTCTCTAAACGGGATGTGGTGTATTTTATGGAAAAAGCGGGTTGTTTTCAGTTCTGGAGATAGTTGGGAGAGGAATTTATGGCGGATCAAGATAAAATAAAGGAACAATCAGGATTAAATATTGAAGATTTAGAAAAAGAAAACTTGCGTCTAAGGAATGAGGTCTTAGAGCAAGAATTAAAATATACCAAGTATAAATCATATGCTCCAGCTATTGTATCTATTGGCTTTTTATTGGCAGTTGTTATTTTATCAGCAAATGCCATTCCCAGGTATTATGAACTGGAGCAAGAAAAATTGGAATTGGCACGATATCAATTCGAAATGCAATCTGAGCAAATAAATAACTCTCTAAGATTGCAGGAAGCTAACGAAACCATGAGGCTCCTCGAAATATTAATGAATTCCCGCCTAGTGGAGACGGCAGCTAATGAGTTGCTTAGAGTACCAAAAGAATTGAGCGATGAAGCGAAAGATCTTGCAATTGAATTGATCAGGACTCTTAAAATCAATGTGAATTGCACTCCGCGATGGATATGTTACAACAAAGACCCGAAGAGTGCAGAGACCCCTGAAAATCCGTCTGTGACTGAATTCACACCTCAAAACATGCCTACTAACACCTTTTGGGTCGGGAACAATAACAGGGAGAATATATGCTTTGCGTGTCGATACGCGAATCTTGACACATGGCGAACCCTGGATAGCTACAACAATCCAAGAGGAGCTATTTGGCCTGGAGGTCGGATCACTGATGAATAAAATAACCACCGAAATTATCCTCAGCCACCAGTCCGTCCTTTTCGGGACGGGCTATTAGTATGCGTCTTGGAAGAAGCTGCGGATAGTTCATTCACCTCCGAAATCCTGAGCCTGAAGACCTTCGCCAGGATCTCTTAGGACTCAAGACTAGGGCATAAAGAGAGTAGACAGGTCCAAAACAGGACAAAGAGCAATGGCGATTGATGGCCCTGGTGGAACAGATGCTCTCCCTGGCAGAAGCAGCACCCCCAAGCCCGCACGCCGCACGAGCAGACGGCCCTGGAGCGGCAGATAGAGGCCACCGACCGGCAGATAGACNNGGAGGAGGAGATCGCGATTGTGGAAAGTAGCGGATGAGTGGATGAATCGCGTGCCTTTCCTCCCATTCACATATGCCGCCAGATAAGCTATAATTAAGAGGGGCAAATAGGAGCTACAGAGAAGAGAGGATGACTATTCCGGCGGTGATGTCAGATGGCAAGCTTTAAAGATCGCATTTCAATCCTATTGCTGGTGATCGCTGCAGTAGCTGTGCTGTGGTTTGTTCTATCTCGTCTGCGTTTTGTTGTCTTTATCAGTAGTTCATGGACGGAGATGATTCTGATCGTCCTCGGCAGCATAGTTATTCTATTTCTCCTGCTAGATCACTTCTTCAACCGCTCACGATAACAATCGGGAGGCAAGAATGGAGCATGGTGGCCGCGGGCGCAGGAGCAACTGGGTCTGGCAGCGGATTGAGGCCCACCGATCAGCCGATCGATGTCCCGATCTGCAAGCTGGATCTGTGAGCGGCAAGCTCTGGTGTAATGTCGCTGATGGCCCAAAAGACGAGATATGTTTATTACAGTTGATCGTTATATATCGGCCTTCATGGAAGCTAGAATATTGATTATAGTATTAGCTCTTCTGTTAGCCAGCGTTTCGATTGGCGGCTGCGTTAAAATGGTGGTGGCCTCACCAAAGATTGCGTCATCTCCAGTGCTACAGCCGACATTCCGGATTAACACA
>DAWB01000151.1:0-179 GCA_002505805.1 Methanosaeta sp. UBA80
CCATCTCCTCTCACCATCACGGCAGCAGCGTCTCTCCCAAGTTCATTATAAGATAATAAAAATATTAAAAATAGTAAAATAATAAAAATAATAATCCACTATCCCACAATTCTGCCTATCCTCTCCAGTGCCTGAGCGATCCGGCTCCGGGATGCGGCATAGGAGAGCCGGACATAATC
>DAWB01000151.1:204-6266 GCA_002505805.1 Methanosaeta sp. UBA80
TTGAGCAGCCGGTCGGTGAAGGCGTCCCCGCCTCCCAGATGGGAGAAATCGGGGAAGACATAGAAGGCTCCGCCGGGAATGCTGCAGGGTATGCCTAAGTCTCGTAGCCCCGAGACCAGCATATCCCGCCGGGCCCGGAACTCTGCGACCATTGCTGATACCTCATCCTGAGGCCCCTGCAATGCCGCCACCCCCGCCCTCTGCACAAAGGTGGTGGCCTGGGATACAGAGTGAGAGAGCAGTCTGTTGACCCATTTCAATGTCTCCTTGGGTCCGGCCAGATATCCCAGCCGCCATCCGGTCATGGCATAGCTCTTGGAAAANNTGATCGTAGATTATCTTCTCATAAATCTCATCGGAGATGACGAAGAGGTCATGATCCACAGCCAGATCTCTGATCTCCTTTAGAACAGTGCGATCGAAGACAGAACCGGTGGGGTTGGAGGGAGAATTTACTATGATCAGCCTGGTCCTGGAATTGATATTCTCCACCAGATCTAGAGGCTGGAAATTCTCATCAACCCTCCCCCAGGATACCTTGCCGCCGGCAAAGGCCACGCATGGCTCATAGCTGACCCAGGAGGGGCCGATCAGGACGCACTCATCGCCCTCCTGCATCAGCGCCTGAATAGCGGCGAATACGGCCATCTTGGCACCTGGAGTGACAAAGACATCATCTGCAGTGAGGCGGAGAGAGTTGTCCCGAACCAGCTTCTCGGCTATTTGTCGCCGCAGCTCGGGAATGCCCCCGGTAGGAGCATAATGGGTCTCGCCCATGCGGATAGAATTGCAGCCGGCCTCCACAATATATTTGGGAGTATCAAAATCCGGCTCGCCAACCGACATATCTATAATATCCTGGCCAGCCGCAGCCAACTTCTTGGCCATGGCCGAGATCCTCAATGTAGTTGATTCCTGAATGGAGGCCATCCGCGCCGAGACCATTGCTATTCTCCTCCCAGCCTCTGCAAAAGCTTGACCGCTGCCTCCACTGCTCTCTTGGCATAATCCACCCGCTTGTGGGCGTCCGGACGGGACATCTTGGGTCCGGTGATGCCCAAAGTTACAGGCTTCTCGAACTCTAAAGAGAGGTCCATCAGCTTTCGGGCTGCCTGGGAGACCACTACCTCATCATGAGCAGTCTCTCCCTGAATGACGCAGCCGATGGTAACCACGGCGTCGATATCCTCGCGACGAAGAAGCTTCTTTGCCGCCAGAGGCATATCGTAGACGCCTGGAACATAAACAATGCCTGCAACCTCTGCTCCCAGGAACTGGGCATGCTCCCTGCCCAAAAGCTCCATCTGATAGGTGATGTCCCTATTGAACTCCGAGACGATGAAACCAAGTCTTGCCATAAGCTCCAAACCCCGTAAGAGTAGGCAACTTCCTTCCTTGCCAGACTAATAAACCCATCGATCTCAAGGCCGGTCCCAAAACATTCAGGACATTTACAGATTTAATCTGACCATCAAAAGCCATTTATCCTCGGCAATTATCAGAATTTGAGATGCTCTATGAAACTGATTTATCTTAACGGAAAGTTTGTTCCGGAGGAACAGGCTACAGTCTCCGTCTTCGACCACGGATTTCTCTATGGAGACGGTGTCTTTGAGGGAATCAGAGCCTACGATGGAAGGGTCTTCCGCCTGGAGGATCATGTCCAAAGGCTCTTCGACTCGGCCAAGGCCATCATGCTCAACATCCCTCTCACAGAGGAGGAGATGTGCCAGGCCATCCTCGAGACCTTGAGGAAGAACAACCTGCGCAATGCCTATATCCGGCCCATAGTCAGTCGAGGCTACGGCGACCTGGGCCTCGATCCCAATAAATGCCCCAAACCCTCGGTCATCATCATTGCCGTGGAATGGGGAGCGATGTACGGAGACCTCTACGAGGTCGGCCTTACCGCAGTCAGCGTCTCTGTGCGGAGAAACTCACCGGACAGCCTGCCGCCCAACATCAAGAGCCTCAACTATCTGAATAACATCCTGGCAAAGATCGAGGCTAATATCAAGGGAGGCAATGAGGCCATCATCCTCGACTCCAGAGGGCTGGTCTCTGAAGGGAGCGGAGACAACATCTTTGTGATCAAGGATGGACAGATCTCGACGCCTCATACCATCAACAACCTCAAAGGCATAACCAGAGCTGCGGTCATGGATCTGGCGGAGATTAGGGGCAATCCCATACAGGAGAAGGAACTGGGCCTCTTCGATCTCTACACTGCGGATGAGGTCTTCGTCACCGGAACTGCGGCGGAGGTTGCCCCGGTCACCAAGGTGGACGGAAGAGTTATAGGAACGGGCAAGCCAGGGCCGATCACAAAGGAGCTCATGGCCGCGTTCAAGGAGCTGGCCATGACCACGGGAACAGCCATATTTGAGTGAACAGATATGGCGGCCGGGCGAAAGAGGGCATCTCTCTTCTTCTGCTCCCTTTCTGCCCCCTTTCTGATCTTTATAGGTTTGGGGCGTCTCTCGAATTTTCCAGACAAATCAATTATCTTTAAGCTTCCCTTATAACCCGGATAGAGATTCTTCTCTTTCTCGGTCCATCCAATTCCATAAACAATACCCTCTGCCATGTTCCCAGAGCCAATCTGCCTTTCTCCACGGGAATTACGACGCTGCTGCCCAGCAATGCCGCCCGGAGATGAGCATGGGCATTGCCGTCTCCCCGATCGTGCTCATAGCCGGCGCCCCGGGGCACTATTCTTTCCATGAGATCTAATATATCATTGAGCAAGGCATCATCCGCCTCGTTAATTATCAGCGCAGTGGTGGTATGAAGGGAATATACCAGACAGATGCCATTTGCTATGCCGCTCTCCTGGACATGCCGTTCAACACCGGCAGTGATATCGACAATCTCACTCTGATTTGCGGTTTCAATCTCCATCATAATCTAACACCCGGATTGATGCTACGTTTATAATGGATTGGCAGATATAAGAGCCATCTCTTTTGAGATTCTCGGGGGGATTTCCAAGGGAGGACCCGGGCTTTTTGATTGATCAGAGGGGATGGATGATTTAGAGAAGCTTTTCCCGGATCCATGGGCAGAGGCGGCCTCAGGCTCCATTCATGAATTATCATGAAATAAGATTATGATGATATTTTATATTTATCTATTGTAGAGTAATTTCACTATTATTAGTTTATATTTTAAGGAGAACAATTTAATATCAAGAGCCCATAGACCGGAGGCGGAGGGAAATTGCTATATGCAAGACGCCAAAAAGCAAACCATAGATGCTCTGATAATCAGAGATACAACCGCTAATCCGGCTCCGCTCGGCCTTTTGGGCTTTGGATTGACCACCGTGCTGCTGAACATACACAATGCAGGATANNNCTCTTACGGCCTCTTCTGGCTCACACTGGTTGGCCTCTTATTCCTGCCCAAGCTTGGGCTTGCCGATGCCACCTCCAAGACCGCCTTTGCCGCTTACTTCTTTATGTGGGGGCTATTCACCTTCTTCATGTTCCTGGGCACGCTTCGCATCAATCGCGCTCTGCAGTTCGTATTCCTCTCGCTGACCATCCTGTTCTTTCTCTTGGCGGCAAGGGACTATCTGGGAAGTGCGGCCATAGGAACCCTGGCGGGATATGAGGGAATCATCTGCGGACTTTCCGCGGTTTATGCCGCCCTGGCTCAGGTCTTGAATGAGGTCTACAAGAAGGTTGTCGCCCCGCTTGGGCCGATGTAATAAGATATCTGAGAGGCTTTGTCTTCTCTTTTAGGCTTCTGCTCGCATCATAAGGCCCATGCAGAAGCCTTAAAACCAAACTGTTAAGCTGTTGAAATCAAACTGCGCGCGGCCACCNNTCCGCGCTCCCGATGTAATAAAATGGCCGAAATTTAAGGATGCTGCCCTCCATCTCGGCCGCTATTGGGAGTCGTAGTTGGCCTTAATTATCCAAGCTCCGTTTTCCTACTCTACCCTAAGTCTTCGGATCAAACTTTATGGCTCTATCATACACTATCTCCGAGTAAGATGGCCCGGTCTTTGTAGCCTTTTCCAGGTACATCCTCCAGAAAATCATAAGAGGCTGATCCAGAGCTATGCCGTAGGCCCCAGGACCGGTGGGAACCTCAAAGCAATTTAGATCGCCATTACAGTTCCTGGCAATCTTGTAGGCATAGAGGTATTTCGCGTCGGGATTGTTAGGGAGGTACTCCTCAGCAGTTCCATTGAAATTCGCATCGTGGACTGTTCCAACACCATTCCAACCAGCCGCGCCGTATACGGTAGCACTTGAGTATGTTGCCTTTTCTGTGGCAACATGGTTGACACCATAGACAATTATGAACTCATTGGTGTCGTTGCCCAAAGTAACCGTAGGATGCGGTTGGAAATCGTAATACTTCGAGAGATCAGGGAATGAAGGTGTCGGCGAATAGATAGTTAGGTTTGATGTCCATAGGGAGCATGCATCATTGGCTGGCCCCATGGCATTGATTCCCCTCTGAATTCCATCTAATGGGACTATCATACTTATTGGAAGTTCTGTAGCACTCAAATTACTATATGTATCGAGAATCGCCATCCTCAGCTGTTCTAGATCATCCATAAGGTCAAACTCTGTAGTTCCCGTCCCGCGGACTCTTAGGTTTGGGAATTCATACGGATCTAGTTTCGTAGTTTGGTTGGGAGTGACTCGGAAAACAGTCGCAGGTGTGTTGTTGAGGTAGTCATCGCCCGCCTGTTTGTCTTTGTAGAAAGCTGGACGCATGGCGATAAGAAATTTGTCTGAGTTACTTTCTACACCCAAATTCAGCATTGATGATGGAAGCACCTTGGTGTTGAATATGTTGTCTGGATATCCTGCTGATAATGCAGCGGCCTGGATGCGTTGATCTATTCCTCTGTCGGCCGTAGCGACTATCACTGTGGTTTGATTGAATGGATTTCCTGCCGCACCATTTGGCGTTCCTTCAGTATTAATAACTAGATTATTCACTGTATCGCCTATGTTGGATAAAATCCATCTGGCCTCATTTCCATACGTCCTTTCCACTAGTTGTAGATCAAAGCTGAAGTATCTGCACTCTGGGGGTGTCCTTCCTACGAATACAACGGCTTCATCAGGACCAAGATTCCAGAACGCAGCTGCTTCCAGGTTTATTCCAAGAGTTGCGGCAATTTTTGCAATCTCTTCAGGTACCTTCTGGCCGGGTGCTGGTGGGACAAAATATGTCAGATATTTTGTGCTGGGATTGTTTCCAAGTGCATTAGGCAGTACTCGCAAGTCATATAACTTGATGACATCAAAAAAACCTACAGCACCTTGTTGTACAGTAAACCCATCCTTTTCTAAGGCTTGCTTAAAAGCATTTACGTCACTTATTGTCGGATCTTGTGCGAGGCCAGGTCCTATTAACAAGGCCAAAATGAATCCGAATAGTATGTAAAATTTCATATGCGATTCCTCCTTTCCTTACAGTTTATTTGTCAGGTATTATCACGGATTATACAAAAAGGCTTTGGCTATATGCGGATCAATTGAGCAATTCATTGAAGAAGCCAGAGCAAGCAAGATAACTCTTCGTGCGGGGATCTCATCCCCCGCACTAAACAGATCTCTCGGCTTCCAGCCGCCGGACTGGAATCTGAAGGCATTAGAACAGGGATAAACGTGGATTTATCTCCGGAGAAGGATCTGGTGGAATAAGGGAAGGAGGCAGGTAGAGCAGCTTTAAAGGGCAGAGATTAGAGCATCAGAAACAAAAAGAGAATGCAAAAAATATCTTCAGGTGAAGACCTCTCCCGTCCTCACCTTCACCGATCTTTCCACCGGGCTTACGAAGATCCTGCCGTCCCCGAACTTGCCGGTTCGNNGAAGACCTCTCCCGTCCTCACCTTGCCCGACTTCTCCACCGAGGAGACGAATATCCTGCCGTCCCCGAACTTTCCCGTCCGGGCGGCGTCGCATATGGTCTTCATAACGCAATCCACCTCGCCGTCCTCCACATATATCTCTATCTTGAGCTTTGGCAGCAGGTCCACATCCATGGTCCCGCCCCGGTACTGCAGCTTGATCCCCTTCTGCTCGCCC
>DAWB01000034.1:0-187 GCA_002505805.1 Methanosaeta sp. UBA80
GCGAGTCATAGAATCCCTCACCACAACGCTGTCCACACCACCTATCTCCATACCTGTGCCAGAGCCACCCACATGAAGGCCGGTAAGAGCTTTTATCTTGCCCTCAACGATGACCTTTCCCAGAAGTTTTGTCATTAGTAAATCACCTGTGGTAAGCCAAAATAGCCTCAAAGAAGCTGACGAACCG
>DAWB01000034.1:193-3049 GCA_002505805.1 Methanosaeta sp. UBA80
GCTATGCACTTTGAGAATATATTCTTGATACGAATTACTTCCGGCTTTTTGCTGGCGGCATAGGCAAGCCTGGGCTTGAGCATAACCACTCTATCCCTGGAAAAAGAGCCTTCGCCCTTCCCAAAGTCCATCTCCATCTTCTTAACCTCGCCATATATCCTGCGCAATTGGGCGGTTTTCAAATCCCTGATCGATCCAGCAAGGTTCTCAGCATCTTTTACAAGAGTATCTCCGGTATAATCCTTGAAGGATGTAACCTTAGAGATATGGCTTGTTACCTCATCCTCGATACTAGCCTTTCTATCTCTTTCCTCATCTCTCCTACCGCTTTGATTCATGATTTACCTCTCTGGCGCTTGCCTATCCGGCATTTGTCTTCTGGTAAGAAGCTCAGCCCATCTAGCCGGCACTCCCAAATATTCGATCAAATTCCTTTGGCCGACAATCCCTTTCCATTTGTTGTCCAGGATGGCTTTCTTAAGAGTGACAAGATCCTGCTTGAACATCTCGTTTCTGCCTCCTGCTCTATCCAGGAAGTAGATCAGCCTCCAACGCCATCGGTCGTGCAGGGCCAGCCGTTCAACATCTGCTTGAGAAAGCGTCTTTTTCTTAAGGATGTTTCTGTTTCTCCAATAAAGAACCCAGGCACCGTAGAGATTCCATAGTACCGATCTGGGCAGGGTTTTACCGTTTCGCTTATCCTTCAAACATGATTTAAGGCAATATGCGATTTCTCTAGATATGCCCATCTCAGTCCAGTCCATTGTCTCATTCAAGAAGGAGATTGCATCCTTTTGCTGACCATATCTGTCTCTTGACTTGGCATCATCCAGAGCCTTCTTGGCTGATTCTGCGGACCTATAGAGGGGATATTTCTCATCAGCAATCGTTATCCCTGCCGATAGGCAGAAGTTGGGATTATTGCAGGTATAAGCTTTGAAGTCTTCTCTAATGCGAATGGCGATTTCAGCAATTGCATCCCATGAGCCGATCAAAAAGAGATCATCGCCTCCAGAGTAGATTAAATATACCTGGTTTGCCATCTGCTGACAGATCTTGTCCACCCACCCGTCGAAGAAGATGGAGAGCATAGTGCTCAATGTAGAGATGCGGGAGAGAGAGGCCCTCTTCCCCAAACCTTTAGAGAAGACCAATCCCNNATTCTTGGAACGCCGCAGCTCCGTCCGGCAAGCTCGCTCAGCTCGGCAATATTCTTGCCAGCCATAGGAGTGGCCTTGGCAATGAGGCGAAAACCAAGTGCTGCATCATTCTCTGCAGCTATCTTAACCAGATTTTCGTCGATGAATTTCGGATCTAGGGAATAGATTATCAACCTCGATTGATGGAAATTCTTCATGAGGGTCTGAAGCTCAGCCCTCTCCTTGCAATAGTAGTATTCTATCCCAAAGGGCTTAAATCTGCAAAGGATATTATCCTCCAGTGATTCATCCTTCCTGCCACCCTGGACCTCAATCAGGTATTCCATTTTGGGTAAGTGCTCTCCCATCTTCTCGAAGGTCATGCAGTGATGGCAGAAGGCTTTCTCTGGATTTGGTCGATACCAACGCCTCCAGCCGCTTTCGGATCGATACCATAAGTCACTCTCTCGCTTGCAGACATCACAGACCGGAGCAACCCCGCCCTTTTCCTCAGGATTCAGGCCGAAGATCTCCTCATATCTCTCCGAGCCCAATAGAGAGAATCGCTGCAGCTTGGATATGCCCGCCTGGTTCATTGCCTGGCCCCACTTAGTGGAAAGACCCGACTGTTCTCCATCCGAGTCTATGAGCAGATCTCGTGCGGTCAGCTTTGCACAGCCAAGGGCCAGAAATATATCGCCTTGATGCATCTGGAGAAGGGCACTTTCCAGTGCCAGCTTTAGATCCTGCAATCGGCTTTCATCCGCAGAGCTAATTAGGATGTAAAAATGCCCGCCACCGGAGTAGATCAGATTTGCCAGAGGATAGTCCAGTTCCCGCAGCATGAACTTGGCTGCTGCTTCGGAGAGGAGTTGGAGGTAGAGGGAGCGACCTCTAAGTCCTTTTGCTGCCCCTTTGGAGGTTATGGTGTAGAGAAAATCCTGGATGCCGGAGACGTCTCCAGCCACTAGCAGGAACCTGTCTTTTGCAGCATTTTTAGAGATGAGTTCGGAAGAAACCTCATCTGGATTAGCATTCTCTTTCATCAAGCAAGCGGCGATAGCGCAGGCAATTCTGGAATGATCGTAAAGAGATATGTCAGAGTTAGTCTTAGTAGAAGGTATGGCCCATGCATTCTTCTTTAATAAATAGAGTGCGGTGGTGAAATATGCCTCTAAGTCATGTATATCTTTTATCGCTGCAAAATCTTCAGTTATATTATCCCACGCTCGCGCATAAAAATCCTCTAATTCAGGNNTGTCGGATATCTAGTGAGCAAGGAATATAAAAAGCAGACTTCTGAATGCCACTTCTTCCTATATCGATACTGGAAAATACAGAAGCAAGCAAAGCCGCAGCATCTTTTACATCATCGTCTCTCAATTTCCTGCCATCAGAGAGCCAATTTGCCAGTTGCATAATCTTTAGCGGCTCAGTCCTAGAAGTGCTGGAATTTCCGGAATCTTCGGGAAAAGATATCAGATTAGCTATATATTCCACGCCACTAGGTAGAATAGACCTAAGACCTGAGGAGCCATTATTTGGATGGTCTTCTTTAAAGCCAGTGCGACTGCTCATCACGTCTAAGTCATGAAGAAGAGTACTCAGAAGCAAGCAATTCATTATTGAATCGGTGTAACTAAGTAAATAAATATCTTTCCATAGAGAAAATCAATCTTTACTTGTTTCAATTGAGGATGCTTGCTTTTTAATATTT
>DAWB01000122.1 GCA_002505805.1 Methanosaeta sp. UBA80
TATGGTTCTGGCCGTTGTTCTAATCAGAACAGTATCCAGTATCAGGGTGCGGTCTAAAGAGAGGTTTGCATGAGCACCAGGCTCAAGATAAGAATTTCTTCAATGGGATTGCAGCGAGCACCACGAATATCAATCCATACCAGTACCATTCCAGGCTCAACAAAGGCGGCCAGAGCTTTGCGACCATTAATGCAAAAGCGGCGACGCAAAACTTCGTAAGCCCCAAATCCACCCATGTCAGCCTGCCAATCCTGTCGTTTGCCCAATCAAATATGCTCATCTTTCTCGTGTTTTAATTCGCCCATTGATGAGTTATATTTATCTGTCAAGGGTATTAGCATATGCTGGGCATACGCTGCAGAAGTTTAAAGTCTCATCTGAGATCAGCATAATGTTTATGATGCTGGAGGCCATGAACCCATCCAGAGGCAGAATCATATGGCAATACTGATCCATATCCAGGCAACCAGACAAAATGTTGCTCCTTTTACAGATTTAAGCTTGATCTTCAAGGATACATTTCCCTGCAGTGGATGTATGCAGCATGAGTAATGGGGATTTAAACTGGATAGCCAATTTCATTTGGGGCATTGCTGATGATGTCTTGCGTGACTATTACGTACGGGGCAAGTATCGAGATGTAATTTTGCCCATGACGGTTATCCGCCGACTGGATGCAGTGCTGGAGCCTAACAAGAAAGCCGTATTGGAGATGAAAAGGCATCTTGATGAGGCAGGGGTCAGCAATCAGGATGCAGCATTGCGTCGGGCCGCCTGCCAGGCCTTCTATAATACATCACCATTCTTGCTGAGAGATTTAAGATCCAGGGCCAAGGCTCAGCAGCTCAAAGCTGATTTTGAGGCCTACCTGGACGGCTTCTCACCTAACGTCCAGGAGATACTGGATAAATTCAAGTTTAGAAACCAAATACCAACCCTGGTAGAAGCCGATATCCTGGGAAATCTGATTGAAAAGTTCCTCGACCCTTCCATAAATCTCAGCCCCATTCCGGTCTATGAACCCCGCGGAGGCATCCGGCTTCCTGCGCTCGATAATCATGCCATGGGCACGATCTTTGAGGAGCTGATACGCCGCTTCAATGAAGAGAACAATGAGGAAGCAGGAGAGCATTTCACTCCTCGGGACGTGGTGAGGCTAATGGCAGATCTTATCGTCCTTCCCATTGCCGACAGGATCGAGTCTGGGACGTACCTCCTTTATGACGGTGCCTGCGGCACAGGGGGAATGCTCACCATTGCAGATGAGCGTCTGAAAGAGATTGCCGCAAAGCGAGGAAAGGAGGTATCAATCCATCTGTTCGGGCAGGAGGTCAACCCCGAAACCTACGCTATCACCAAGGCAGATCTGCTCCTCAAGGGCCAGGGCGAGGAGGTGGAGCAATTCCAGCTTGGCTCCACCCTGTCCCAGGATGCTTTTCCCTCGCGCGAGTTCGACTTCATGCTCTCCAATCCCCCTTACGGCAAGAGCTGGAAGACCGATCTGGAGCGCATGGGCGGCAAGGGAGACATAAGGGATCCGCGCTTCATCATCGAGCACAATGGCGATTCAGAGTTTAAGCTGGTCACCCGCTCCAGTGACGGGCAGATGATGTTTCTGGTGAATATGCTCTCCAAGATGAAGCACAAAACGCTGCTTGGCAGCCGCATCGCTGAAGTGCATAACGGCTCTTCTCTCTTTACGGGCGATGCCGGCCAGGGGGAGAGCAATATCCGCCGCTGGATCATCGAGAACGATTGGCTGGAGGCAATCATCGCCCTGCCGCTGACTATGTTCTACAACACTGGCATTGCCACCTACATCTGGGTTATAACCAATCGCAAGCCGGAGCACCGGCGGGGCCGAGTGCAGTTGATCGATGCCACACAATGGTTCAAGCCCCTTAGAAAGAACCTGGGAAAGAAGAACTGCGAGCTTTCTGAGGAGGATATCCGGCGCATCTGCGACACATTCCTCGAATTCCGGGAGACTGAGCAGTCGAAGATCTTCCTCAACCAGGCCTTCGGCTACTGGAAGGTGACTGTCGAGCGGCCCTTGCGGCTGAAAGGAATTGATCACGAGCGCGCCTGTACGCCTGCGGAGATCAAGAGGCTGAAAGAGAGCGCTGAGCGTTCTGAGAGTGCCCCGCCAGTGATCAGAAAGATCCACAAATCGGGCACTGTTCCCGATCCATTGCACGGCCTCTTCGAGGTCATGATCAAGGGCAAGCCTCGGGTGGTGGAGTATGAGCCTGACACTGAACTGAGAGACAACGAGCAGGTGCCGCTTCAGGAGGAGGGCGGGATCGAGGCCTTCCTGCGCCGGGAGGTGCTACCCTATGCTGCGGATGCCTGGTATGATCCGGAAAGCATCAGGATAGGATATGAAGTCAGCTTCACCCGGTACTTCTACAAGCCCAAGCCTCTGCGGACGCTGGAGGAGATCAGGACGGATATCGTGGCAGTGGAGAGGGAGACGGAAGGGCTGATTCAATCTATTCTAATTGATGCAGAGAGGGACTGACTATGCCTACACAACGCTACTCTGTCACTCAGGTTCCAATTAGGAATCTGTTTGCATGGATTGATTCTGGCGAGATCGCTATACCTGAGATTCAGAGGCCTTTCGTTTGGGATGCGGTCAAGGTCCGCAAGATGCTGGATTCATTGTTCATGGGATACCCTGTAGGATATCTAATCGCATGGCGTAATCCAAATGTTAAGCTAAAGGATGGAACAACTTCTTCTGGCAAGCGAATAATTATCGATGGCCAGCAGCGGATTACTGCCCTCATGGCAGCTATCCTCGGATTTGAGGTCGTGAATAAAGACTACAAGAGGGTACGCATCAAGATTGCATTTCATCCGATCAAACAACAATTCGAAGTATCGAATCCTGCCATCGAAAAAGATGTCTCATGGTTGCCGGATATAGCAGATGTCTTTGACTCGAAAACCAGTCTCTTCAACCTCGTGACTGATTATTGCCAGAAAAATCCAGGTGCAACAAATGATGAAATCTTCAGCAGTATAGAATCGTTAAGAGGGATAGTAAATAATCAAATTGGCCTCATCGACCTGGATTCAGAGCTTGATATCGAAACTGTAACAGAGATATTTATTCGCGTCAACTCAGCGGGCGTGCCTCTCAGTCAGGCGGACTTCGCTATGTCGAAGATAGCTGTCAATGAGATCTATGGTGGCAATATGCTGCGCAAGGCTATAGATTATTTCTGTCACTTGGCCATAGCCCCAGAATTCTTCCAGGAATTGAAGAACGATGAGGATTTTGCAAATAGCGAGTTCATGCATCAAATGTCTTGGCTCCGCAGAGAGAATGATGACCTTTATGATCCTTCTTATACAGATATGTTAAGAGTAGCATTCACCTCTGAATTCCGACGTGGTCGCTTGGAAGACCTCGTAGCATTGCTATCAGGACGCAATTTCGAGACAAGACAATATGAAGATGTTATCGTTGAGGACTCATTTAATCGATTGGAAAAGGGCATCAACCAATTCATGAATGAAGATCACTTCCAACGCTTCATCATGATCATTCGCTCAGCAGGCTTCGTCAATGCATCAATGATCAGATCTCAGAATTCTTTGAACTTCGCTTACATCCTTTATCTGACTTTGCGCGATCAAGGATTTCCCAATGCAGATATTGATCTCTATGTTAGGCGCTGGTTCGTTATGTCTATACTTACTGGTAGATATTCATCCTCTCCTGAATCGACCTTTGACCAAGACATACGGCAGATTCATGAACTTGGAGTTGAAAAATATGCAGATATTCTAATTCGAGGCCAGCTATCTGATGCATTTTGGAAATCCGTGCTACCACAGGCATTGAATACCTCTGTGGCTTCAAGCCCTTACTTCCGCCTATTCGAGGCTGCACAGGTAAAGATGATTGATACGGGCTTCCTGTCCAGGGATATTATAGTAAGAGACCTGATCGAAGTTCAATCGGATGTCCATCATATCTTCCCACGGAATTACCTTAAGAAAAATGGGATGAGCAGAGAACAATACAATCAAATCGCCAACTACGCGGTAGCCCAGAGCGAGATCAACATTGCCATCGGCAGCAAAGAGCCAAAAATATACTTTAGCCAGCTACTTGATCAATGCCAGGGAGGGCCAAAACGGTATGGGAATATTACTGATCTCGATAGCTTGAAAGATAACTTCAGAGCGAACTGCATTCCCAATGGCATGGAGGAGATGACATTTGATGATTATTCTTCATTCCTCTCTGAGCGGCGGGTGCTGATGGCGCAGAAAATAAGGAAATATTTCGAGGATCTCTGAGATGGCTGTATTAAAACCATATCTCGAATACAGAGACTCCGGTGTGCCATGGCTAGGGGAGGTGCCCAAGCATTGGAAGGTACAAAAACTTAGAACTATCATGAAAGGAGTCACTGAGCGGAATAGACCTGATTTGCCCCTTCTATCAGTTGTGCGTGAAAAGGGTGTTATTCTGCGTGATATTACAGAAAAGGGTGAGAATCACAACTTTATTCCAGACGATCTCTCAAATTATAAAGTTGTCCGGGAAGGGCAATTTGTAATGAACAAGATGAAAGCATGGCAAGGATCATATGGGGTCTCACGATATAATGGAATTGTTAGCCCAGCCTATTTTGTGTTTGATATACACCTAGTGGAAGGCTCTTACTTTCATTCTGCAATCCGCTCCAAGGCTTATGTTCCTTTATTCACACAGGCATCTGATGGTGTTCGAATTGGTCAGTGGGATCTATCACAAGTTCGAATGAAGGAGATCCCCTTTTTCATCCCGTCACTTGCCGAACAATCCGCCATCGTCCGCTTCCTCGACCACATGGACCGCCGCATCCGCCGCAACATCCTTGCTAAGCAGAAGCTGATCAAGCTGTTGGAGGAGTACAAGCAGGTCATTATCCACCGCGCTGTCACCCGCGGCCTCGATCCCACCGTCCCGCTCAAGCCCTCTGGCGTGGATTGGCTGGGGGAGGTGCCGAAGCATTGGAAGGTTTGGCAAATCGGCCATTTCTCGCGTGTCGGTAATGGCTCAACACCATCACGCGGGAATTCAGCCTACTGGAATAGGGGTCACTATCCTTGGCTCAATAGCGCTTATGCAAATCAAGAGGTCATCACGAAAGCTGACCAGTTTGTTACTGATATCGCATTGGAAGAGTGTCATTTACCTATTGTTCCTCCATCTAGTGTTTTGGTAGCGATCACAGGGCAAGGAAAGACACGAGGCAAGGCAGCATTATTGTGTATTGAAGCAACAATCAATCAGCACATGGCTTTCATCATACCACGTGCCAATATCGCTTTAGCTAATTATCTGCGATTAGTACTGCATGGCGCCTACAATCAGCTTCGCGCCATCAGTGATGATTCAGGTAGTACAAAGGGGGCGCTAACATGCACTGATCTCAAGCATTTTAGCATCGCTCTGCCGCCCCTTTCTGAGCAAAGAGTAATACTGAAATCTGTGAGAAGTGAAATCCGAACTATCAGCATTAATATCGATCATGCCGACCGCGAAATCTCCCTCCTTCGTGAATACCGCACCCGTCTCATCTCAGACGTTGTCACCGGCAAGATAGATGTCCGCGGCATAGACCTTCCCGCCGCCTATGAAGATACCGGCGCGCCTGCAGAAGACAATAACCTCTTCGATACAGAGGCCGCCCCGGAGGACTGCGAGATTCCAGAAGATGAAATCCCGGCGGAGGCGGACTGATATGAGCGAGGATCAGGGCACAACCCCACCGGACACCGGGATCTTATTCTACCAGACCGAGGACGGCAAATCCCGCATTCAGGTCCGGCTGAAGGATGGCACCGTCTGGCTTAACCAGAGGCTGCTGGCAGAGCTATACCAGGTGTCAGTGCCAACCATCAATGAGCATATCTCAACCATTTATAGCGACCACGAGCTATCTCCTGAGGCAACTATTCGGAAGTTCCTAATAGTTCGAACCGAGGGCAGCCGCCGGGTAGAGCGACTGATAGACTTCTACAGCCTGGAGATGATCCTGGCCGTGGGCTACCGCGTCCGCAGCCACCGGGGAATGCAGTTCCGCCGCTGGGCCACAGAGCGGCTGCAGGAGTATATCGTCAAGTNNTGACGAGCTGCTGGAGCGCATCCGGGACATCCGGGCCTCGGAGAAGCGCTTCTACCAGAAGGTTAGGGACATCTATGCCCTCTCCATCGACTACGACTCCCAGGCAGAGAGCACCCAGGATTTCTTTGCAGCAGTGCAAAACAAGCTGCACTGGGCCATCACCGGCCACACCGCAGCCGAACTGATCTCCCAGCGGGCAGATGCGGACAGGCCGAACATGGGCCTTACCGCCTGGAAAGGGGCAAAGGTTCGCCAGTCAGATATCTTTGTGGCCAAAAACTACCTCCTGGCAGACGAAATAGGACAGCTCAACCGCCTGGTGACCATGTGGCTGGACTACGCTGAAGACCAGGCCAGCCGCAGAAAGCCGATCTACATGAGGGACTGGCGGGAGAGGCTGGACGCCTTCCTCCAGTTCAACCAGCGAGCAATACTCGAGCACAGCGGGAGGATATCCATGGAGGAAGCCAAACGCCGAGCCTTGCAGCAGTACCAGGAATTCAATCAGCGAAGGATCGAGGATGGAGACGAGCAGGCTGAGAAGGAGTTTGAAGAGGAGATCCGAAGGATGCTCCCCAAAGACCGGGAGGATGACAGATGAGCCCAACAGATACCTCTGAAAAAATGCTCGAGTCCATAATAGTCAGGAGCCTGGTGGATGATGCCGGCTATATCCAGGGCGATAGCAGAGATTACGACCGGGACCATGCAGTGGATAAAAAGAAGCTCCTGGAATTTCTCCACACCACTCAGCCCAAAGTAGTGAGCCAATTGAATCTGGATGAAGAAGGCATCAAGCTTCAGCAGTTCTTATCCCGCCTGCAGGGCGAAATCACCAAAAGGGGCACAGTGGACGTCCTCCGCAAAGGCATCAGCCAGGGCCCGGCGTCTCATGTGGACCTATTCTACGGCTCTCCCTCGCCCAACAATCCAAGAGCTGCAGAGCTATTCGCTGCCAATATCTTCGGCATCACCCGCCAGCTTCGCTATAGCACAGATGAGTCCCAACTCGCTCTTGACCTGTGCCTATTCATCAACGGCCTGCCCCTGGCCACATTCGAACTCAAAAACAGCCTGACCAAACAGACCACCGAGGATGCAGTGCAGCAGTACAAACGCGACCGCAACCCTCGGGAGCTTCTCTTCCAGTTCGGTCGGTGCGTGGTGCATTTCGCCCTGGATGATAACGAAGTTATGATGTGCACAAGTTTGGCGGGCAAAGACTCCTGGTTTTTGCCCTTCAACAGGGGCTATAACGATGGCGCAGGCAATCCGCCCAACCCAGAGGGCATCAAGACTGATTACCTCTGGCGGGATACCCTCACCCCAGGTGGCCTGACCGATATTCTGGAGAACTACGCCCAACTGGTCGAGGAGAAGGATGAACGCACCGGAAAGAAGAGAAGGAAACAGATCTTCCCCAGATACCACCAGCTCAATGCTGTCCATAAACTGCTCTCCGATGTTGCCAGCCGGGGAGCGGGCAAGCGTTACCTTATTCAACATTCTGCAGGCAGCGGCAAGAGCAACTCCATAGCCTGGCTCGCCCATCAGCTCATCGGCCTGGAACGGGAAGGAAAAGCGATCTTCGACTCCATAGTCGTTGTCACCGACCGCCGGGTACTGGACAGACAGATCAAGAACACAATCAGGCAGTTTGCCCAGGTCTCAGCCACAGTTGGACACGCCGACCGCTCTCTTGACCTGCGCCGGTTCCTGGCCGAAGGCAAGAAGATCATCATCACCACGGTGCAGAAGTTCCCCGTTGTCATGAAGGAGATCGGAGATGATCACAGAGGTCGCACCTTCGCCATAATCATCGATGAGGCCCATTCCAGCCAGGGAGGCCGAACCTCAGCCAAGATGAACATCGTCCTTTCCAAAGAGGGAAGGGAGATGGATGATGAGACAATAGAAGACAGAATCAACCGCATCATGGAATCCAGAAAGATGCTCTCTAGTGCCAGCTACTTCGCTTTCACCGCTACACCCAAGAACAAAACCCTGGAGATCTTCGGCGAGCCATTCAAGGAAGGAGATACTGTAAAGCACCGCCCCTTCCACAGCTACACCATGAAACAGGCCGTCCAGGAGGGATTCATCCTGGATGTTCTCAAGAACTACACTCCTGTGAATAGCTATTATCGCCTGATGAAAAAGGTGGAAGACGATCCGGAGTTTGATACCAAGAAAGCCCAAAAGAAGCTTCGCCGCTACGTGGAGCAGAACGATCATGCCATAAGAATGAAGGCCGAGATCATGGTCGATCACTTCCACGATCAGGTCCTGGCGAGAAATATGATCGGCGGCCAGGCTAAAGCTATGGTCATCACCGGCGGCATCCGGCTGGCAATTGAATATTATCAGGCCATCTGCAGCTACCTGACCGAACGCAAGAGCCCATGGAAGGCGATTGTGGCTTTCTCAGGAGAGCACGAGTACGGCGGACAGAAGGTGACTGAAGCATCACTTAACGGATTTCCCAGCAACATCATCCCGGATCGTTTCCGGGAAGATCCTTATCGATTTCTGGTGGTGGCGGACAAATTCCAGACCGGCTATGATGAACCTCTGCTGCATACCATGTATGTGGACAAGCCGCTCTCAGACATCAAAGCTGTGCAAACCCTCTCCCGCCTCAACCGGGCTCACCCTCAGAAGCATGATACATTCGTGCTGGATTTCTTCAATGACTCTGATGCAATCCAGGCAGCCTTCGCACCGTATTACCGCACTACCATCTTGAGCGAAGAGACCGATCCAAATAGGCTGCATGACCTGAAAGCAGATCTCGATGGTTATCAATTCTATAACTGGATAGAGGTCAATCATTTCGTCGAACTGTACCTTGGCGGAGCAGATCGAGAGAGGATCGATCCCATCCTGGATTCCTGCGTTCACGCCTACATGAACGAGACCGATGAGGACGGACAGGTGGATTTCAAAGGCAAAGCCAAGGGCTTCGTCCGGACATATGGCTTTTTGGCTTCCATCCTGCCGTTCACCAATGCCGAATGGGAGAAGCTATCCATCTTTCTAAACTTCCTCATACCAAAGCTCCCTGCTCCCAAAGAGGAAGATCTCTCCAGGGGCATCCTGGAAGCCATTGATATGGAAAGCTACAGAGTTGAGGTTCGTTCCTCGATGAATATCATCCTTGCCGACCAGAATGGAATTATCGATCCCGTTCCCATGGGCGCGGGCGGACACATGCCTGAGCCCGAGCTAGATCTCTTGAGCAACATAATCAATGCTTTCAACGAACAGTTCGGCAACATCGATTGGAGAGATGCGGACAAGATTAGAAGAGTGATAACCGAAGAAATCCCGGAAAAGGTCTCAGCAGATAAGGCATATCAGAACGCTATGAAGAACTCGGACCGGGAGAACGCCCGCATCGAGCATGACAAAGCTCTTCAGCGGGTTATAGTTGGACTCCTATCTGATCACGCTGAGCTTTTCCGGCAGTTCAGCGATAATCCAACATTCAAGAAATGGCTCTCTGATACAATCTTCATGGCAACATATAGCGAGGCTGCTGGATGAACGACAGCCACTTTAAACTATCCGATATGGATGATTGCACTCTGCCCATCCTGGCTTCAATATCGGCGACTTCAAGATGCTCCTATCAGGAAATTAGTCAAATTTTTTGTAGGTTCATCAGCGATGCTTCAAGAGATCTGAGGTCATCGTGGAGAATGTTCCAGTGAAGAGTTTAGGAGGATTGTCAAACCGCCAAATAAAGAACGACCAAGATTATTCGCCTCGGCTTTATTTTTCTCAAGAATTTGAGCCATGATTTTCGCACGGCGCAGCTGTTTAATAAAACTTAAATTGTAGTACGTAGTAGTATTATCCGTGGCCTTTTGCGGGCCTGTTTGATTGCATGAATGAGGTAGTTGACATGAAGAAAATAATTGCGTTAGTGCTATTGCTGGCATTTTGCATTCCAGCAATGGCAGCGGAGTTGCCGGATTTGACTGGGAAACTGGTCTGGGAGTCATGGATCATGTGGGATATGATAAGAACACTGCTTGGCTTCCGAATGAAACCGTCTCCTACTGGCCAGGCGGGGAAGTGAGCTTGAACATCACAGAGCAAAACGGACGATTGTTTTCGGGGACGATGATTCCAAACGGAAGCCCTCTGTCTGTAGAAATTGTGCTGGGCGTCTTGAGCGTTGATAATGAGTCCATCACAATGGTGGACGAGAACGGCTACTTGTGGGGC
>DAWB01000137.1 GCA_002505805.1 Methanosaeta sp. UBA80
GAACAGGTTTCCCAGGTGATACTTGGGGCCCTGCCCTGGACCCTTCTTCTAACCGGCCTGGCGCTTGTGCTGGCTACTGCAATCGGATTGATTTTGGGAATTGAATCCGGCTATGCTCGCGGCTCATCCCTGGACCGTGGCCTGGTTGCCGGGCTCATGTTCCTGGGTGGATTCCCCGACTTCTTTATAGGAATATTGCTGCTGCTCATCTTTGCCGTGAGCCTGCAGGTTCTGCCCATATCCGGAGCCACNNCATGAGGGGCTGGCTCATATCGCAGATATCCTCAAGCACCTGGCCCTGCCCCTGGCCTCAATGATATTGGTACAACTGGGCGGAATATTCCTCTTAACCAGAAATACCATTGTCACCCTCCTGAAGGAGTCGTTTATCCTCACTGCCAGGGCCAAGGGCTGCCCGGAGAGATGCATCAAATATGCTCATGCCGGGAGAAACTGCCTTTTGCCTTTGACCACTTCTACGGGCCTGCGCATACCCCAACTGCTCACCGGGGCTCTCTTCATAGAGATCGTCTTCTCTTATCCAGGGGTCGGCTCTCTGCTCAATACAGCCATCGATGCCCGGGACTATCCCCTCATACAGGGTATTCTCCTCATCGTCACCCTGACCGTTCTGACCGCCAACTTTCTTGTGGATCTGCTTTACAGCAGACTGGACCCGAGGGTGAGATATGCACATTGATGCCCTGGGAGAGATCTCCCACGATCCTCTGGCCAAAGCAGGAGCGATCATGCTGGTTGTAATCGCCGGCCTGGCACTATTTGCCCCCCTGTTTTCCAATTACTCTCCCCATGACTACACCGGCAATATATTCAGCCCGCCCGATAGAAACCATCCATTAGGAACCGACTCCATGGGCCAGGATATATGGACCAGGCTGCTTTATGGAGCCAGGACCTCACTCTTGGTTGCTGTGGCGGTAGCACTGATATCCTCTTCATTAAGCCTCCTGGTAGGTGCCTCTGCTGCCCTAGTCGGAGGGCTATATGAGCGGCTTTGCATGAGGATCATCGATGCCTTGATCTCCCTTCCCACCATCATTGTGATGATACTGGTGGCGGCCTACCTTCGTCCCAGCCTGCCCCTATTGATACTGTTAATATCCCTTTTCTCCTGGCCGGGCGGAGCCAGGATCATCCGCTCTCAGGTTCTCTCATTAAAGCAGAGGATGCACATCAATGCCTCCCGGACCTTCGGAGCCGGAAAGGGGCATATAATCTCCAAGCATATCATACCCGACCTCTCTCCCATCATCTGCGCTCTGATGATGCAGGATGCGAGAAGGGCGGTCTTTATGGAGGCAGGGCTGGCTTTTCTGGGGGTCTCCGATCCCACGGTGATAAGCTGGGGCAAGATGATGAACCAGGCCCTGGCTTTCACCTATCTGGATGTCTGGCAGTGGTGGCTGGTTCCAATAGGCCTGGCCCTTTCCGCCACATTGATAGGCATCAGTTTTCTCTCCTTCAGCCTGGAGACGGCTATCGATCCCAGGCTGAGAAGGGATGAGTCCATAGAGGAGTCCATGAATTTAGCGAGGCGGGCATGACGCTTTCCATCAGAAACTTGAAGCTATCTTTTGGCAAAACCGAGATACTGCGGGGAATAGACCTTGATCTGGAGATGGGCGACTGCCTGGCACTGGTGGGAGAGTCGGGGGCAGGAAAGACCACATTGGGGCTCAGCGTAATGGGTTTGTCCCGGGGATCCCTCTCGGGGGAGATCTGCTTTAAGAAAAGGAGCCTCTTAGGGATCTCGGCAGAGGAATTCAGAGAGCTGCGGGGAGCGGAGATGGCCATGGTCTTTCAGAATGTTGAAGACGCCCTGGACCCGGTGCAGAGGATAGCGGACCAGATTGCAGAAGCGATAGCGGTTCACAGAAGCATCGATGCCAGAGATGCGAGCCGCCTGGCGGTGCGGCATCTGAGCAACGTGGGCCTGAACAAAGAGAAGGCGAGGATGTATCCCCATCAGCTCAGCGGTGGAGAGAAGCAGAGGGCTCTGATCGCCATGGCCCTGGTCAATGATCCCGATCTGCTGATACTGGATGAACCGACTGCATCGCTGGACGCCCTTACCAAGGCGGATATCATCGAGCTGCTTCGGTCTGCTATTGTGGGAAGGATGTGCATGGTCATAACCCACGACCTCTCTCTTGCCGCCTCCCTGGCGGAGAGGATGGCAGTTCTCTATGCCGGGCGGATCATGGAGATGGGAAGGACGGAGGAGATATTGAAGGGGCCACGCCATCCCTATACCCGGGGCCTGATCCGCTCCTATCCGGCCATGGACACCACCAAAGACCTGCAGGGCATCTTGGGACAGATGGTTCACGGCCTGCCTGGCTGCCCGTTTCATCACCGATGCACCCAGAGAATTGATATCTGCAGCCTTGAAGTTCCCAGGCAGACGGAAAAAGACGGCAGGATCATTGCCTGCCACAGAGGGGGCATTGTGCCTCTGCTGGAGATAAAAGGCCTCAGCCTGAAATTGGACTCTAATCCCGTGCTGTGCGATTTGGACATCTCCCTTTGCGAGGGCGAGACGGTGGCCCTGGTGGGAGAGAGCGGCTCGGGAAAGACATCCCTGTCAAAGGCGATCATGGGCCTTTATGAGCCGGATAGTGGAGCCGTGATCCTGGAAGGGCGCAGGGTGGATAAGAGAGACTCCGCATTTTTCAGCCGGGTACAGATGATCTTTCAGAACCCCAGGGAATCGGTCAGCCACCGCATGAATGTGCTAAATGCGGTGATGGAGCCCCTTCTGGTGCAAAAAAAGAGCAGCAGTGAGGAGAGGCTGGAGAGGGCTAAAAAGGTTCTGTCCATGGTCGAGCTGCCGGTTGAGGATGATTTTCTCCATAGGTATCCCCATCAGCTCTCCGGGGGCGAGGTGCAGAGGGTGGCCATAGCCAGAGCCCTTGCTCTGGGCCCCAAGCTTCTGATTGCCGATGAGCCCACTTCGGCACTGGATCCCAGCGTTCAGGCCAAGATCCTGAAGCTGCTCATGAATCTGCAGGATCGGATGGGGCTGGCAATACTCTTTATCACCCACGATATAGCCCTGGCCAGGAAGATCAGCGATAGAATGGCGGTGATGCAGACTGGCAGGATTGTTGAGGAGGGCGCCACAAATGAGCTCCTGAGCCGTCCCTCTCATCCCTACACCAGAAGGCTCGTGGATTGCGCCTCGGGCATATATGATAGGGGCAATGGGGATATAATCCTGGACCGATCAGTGGCGGAATTGATAGCAGAGCCTGGAGATCAGTCTGCTCTGGAAAAATACTGCTGATCTGAAGAGAGGATTGAGAGATTGTGTCGGCATCGATTATTTTGCTTTAATGCAAAGCTGATCCTTCCTCTTTAGCTCCCATTCTCTTTAACCGGAGAGAGCCGCTCCTGCAATAGCTTTATTTCATCTCTTTTCCATAAGCCGTATCGCAAGGAAATATGGCAGGGCGAAATTGGATCTGAGGCTTGAATATGCTTGAAAGGCTCAAAAAATCATTGCTGGAGGCCCCTGTATTCAAGAGGGGCGAGTACAATTACTTCATCCACCCCATTACCGACGGAGTGCCCGAGGTCAGGCCGGAGCTTATCCGGGAGGTCACCGGCCATATTGTGCGCATCGCGGATATGGATGTGGACAAAATTGTCACTGTAGAGGCCATGGGAATTCCCATCGGCACCGGCCTGTCCATAATCTGCGACATACCGATGGTGATAGTCAGAAAGCGCAAGTACGGACTGCCGAGCGAGATTGAGGTCAGCCAGGTCACGGGATACTCCAAGTCCCAGCTCTTCTTAAACGGCATCAATAAAGGCGATCGGGTAATTGTGGTGGACGATGTCATCAGCACGGGAGGAACTCTTCTGGCGGTATTGCAGTCACTGAAGATGGCCGGAGCCACGGTAAAGGACATAGTGGTGGTGGTCCGGAGAGGAGACGGGGTGGAAAAGCTGAAAGCGCAGGGCTATAAAGCCAAGACCATGGTCGATGTCGAGGTGGGAGCGGACCATGTGACCAGAGTCTGTGAGTCGGAGAACAGGGATTAGAACAATTCCTGGAAAAGGATGGATAGACTCATGGATATTACCAAACCCCAAATGCTATAGCGTAAAAAAGGTGGAGAAGGAAATGTCACCGGGATGTGGCGAGGGCGGAGAGCCTCCCCTGGAGAAGGGATGCGCGGTGAAAAGGAGAGCGGTGGCGGGAGAGCCCCCTAAGCCATGCTTATCATGCCGCTCTCCGGAAGGCAAGCTTGAGGCGGATCTGCTCTCTGAGACGGTCAAGTGGCAGAGCAAAGCCCAGTCTCTCTATGAGAATATCTCTGGAGAGGAAGAGTTCATGGAGAACGTCTCCGCTTATATCCGGGACTGCCAGTACTTCCTGGAGAAGGATGACCTGATCAGGGCTTTTGAGGCTATAATCTGGGCCTGGGCCTGGATGGAGATCGGCCTGCAGAAGGGTATTTTGAGTCATAAGACCTAAGGACAGCAATCCCTGCCGATGCAGTAAACCGGCATAGGTCACTGATCCAAGAGCATGGGCTCAGAGCTTGGGCCCTCACAGGACGAGATCAACTGGTCAGGAGGAGGGGGCGCCAATAGTGGGCAGCTCATCCTCTGCCAATCCTCGTAAGGCGAGGCAGTAGGCGGTCATCATCAGATTCGATGCTCAAATCTCTTCTTGACATTAACTGCTTGCGGCCCAGATGTTTCCTGTTTTTCTGGCAGAAGTCGCCTTCTCTCCCTGTCTCCCAGGTCCACGCCCAGGATATAAGCCAGCCCGTGCACGGCCATACTGTTCATGGCCCAGGAGAGGACAAAGAATACGGGCAGAGTCTCATGAAGGGGCTTATAAGTCCAGAATCCGGCCAGCCAGCCTAAGAGTTCCATGTAGCCGCCCACAGCTACGCTCACTGCTACAAGCGAGGCATTCCACTCTATGGGATGCTTCCAGAAGTAGATCAGGCCCAGGGCAGCCATGACCGCGTACATGCCCCAGACATGGATCTTGTTTGTAGCCAGATATCCCTCCCAGGAGGCGAAAAGGATGAAGAGGGATACTGCCGCCAGGAATGGCAGCAGCCTCCAGCTCTTCATCTCCTGGAATATCCCCAGCCTCTTCAGCCAGGCAGCCAGAAAGTCGGATAGCTGCAATATGACCACCATCATCACAATCCAGCCGGATATGGTGAAGAGGGTGACCTCGGATCTGCCTCCTTCCTGGATGTATTGAAGAAGTCCCGCCCCGATGTTGGTGCTCTCCACCACATAGCAGACCAGGGAAGATATTGCCAGAAGCACTATAGTGTGAATGGTCTTCATCCTGGCCGATGCCAGGGCGGCAACTGCTATAGCCAGGAGAAAGCTGAGCTCGAAGAGGAGACTGGACTTCCAGACGTATCCATCCTGATAGTAGCCAATAGTGCAGCCCAGCGCCACCAGGCCTATCAAACATATATTTACCACCCTTCTGGTGATGTCGCCCGTTGTGCTCTTGATCCCACTCAAATTGGCATCGAAGAAATCATGCAGGAGCTTGAGAAATGTAGGCACAAGATAATTTAATACGGGAAGGCGGGCGGTATCATAGAAAAGGAAGTCCGCCCCTAAATTAAAGATGGTGGCCCAGCCGGGAAACATCAATATCAGCTCCACAGCCCATTCGTAGAAGTCCTTGATCTTGGGGTCCGGGCAATCCCAATTGCCATCTTTCTCCCCCCATTTGCTGTCTTTATCACCAAATTTGCTGTCTGTCTCTTCGGGCGGGAGATGGGTGCGGATCTCTACTATGCTATCAGAGGAGGCAGAGCCCAGGCCGGTCTCCTGAGCCATTCTGATATGGACGATATCCATGGGATCGTAGCCAATCAGCCTGCTGGCCACGGAGTCGGCCATGACCACATCATTGGAGGCAATTATGGTCTGGAAGTTGACCGGAGTTGCAGATAATGGTCCTACTGCCTCACCTCCCACGCTTCCGTCGATTATGACTAGATTGGGGGTAAAGGCGGAATTGACCGCCAGAATGGTTTCTTCAATTCCCATCTTATGGAACTTGGCTTTGTCTATGTCTGGAAATGTGCCGTACATATTCTTCATGGCCAGGGTGACTCCAGTTAGAAGATGGGTCTTCATGGCAGGGACGGAGATAATTACATCTGCCTCGATAAGCTCCTTGGAGACCTTCTCTATTCCCAGGGCGCTGTCCGGGCCGAAATCGAAGTTCACTATCTCCGTCTCGGAGAGGTTGACCAGCTTGACCCCCTTCTTCTCCGCCCAGTCCACATATCCTGCATCCCTGGCCGCCGGCCAGAACTTGACCCAGATCATATCGGCATCGGCAAAAATGGGCTCGCCTTCTGCGGATAAAATCAGATCGGCCAGGGCATCGGCCACCTCAATGCTGGTGAATGTTCCCTTCTTGTCCGGCACTCCCCCGCAGATATTGACCTTCACCAGCACCTTATCGTTCTTCTTGACGAAGCGACCTATGCCCCCCAGCTCTTCAATCGCCTCAAAGACGCACTGTCTCGTATCTTGCCCTCTTCTTATCGAATAGGATGACTCTTTGGCTGAATTGGATGATCCTTTAGCTGAATTGGATGCATTCTCATCCTCCTTAAGGATGTATGCACCTGAATCGGCTTCAAGTGGCTCAGATTGTCTCCCCCTATCAATCTGTTCTGTGCTCTCTGGCTTGGCCTCTATCCTGCTCTTGACCTGGGAATAGGAAAAGACCTTTTTGGAGACACGGCTCCTCTTTTTCAGAAGCATTGGTATGGAGTAGCCGGCTAAAATCCAGATGGGGTAGAGCAGAAAGAGAAATAGAACGATGATTTTGGGGACCTCGGACTTCTCGATTCCGGTGATATCGCTGTGGAACATAAATCTTGAGCCGCTCAATTCCGAGAAGAATGGAAATGCGCAGTCGATGATATCCGCATATAGGAGAAAGCTGAAAACTATGAACACAAGAGCCACAGCCAATCCCAACACTATCTTGGCATGCCTGCTCCATTTAAGCCTCTGGCCTAAAAAGTAGATGGCAAGGCCGCAGAAAAGCAGCAGCGGCGGATCTATGATAAAGCTCATTATAGGCACCTCTTTTTTGGATCTCCCTAATAGCATCAATCATTTGACACGTTTCAGGACGTAAGGCAGCATCAGTCCCTCTTTGCTTCTAGTAACAAATCCCCTTGATCCGAGAATGGCCTGGAAGAGGGGATTGTCCGGCTCCTCCAGAATTCCCAGCATAAGGTCCTTGCCTGCGGCTCGAATGAAGCCGCTTTCAATTTTCTCTGGCAGGTGCAGGGAATGGGCCTGCTTTTCGCTCAGGGATCGGATCTGGCTGGCATCAGGTAGATTGCCGATCTGGATGATTCTGGAAGACAGGTGACTCTCCTGCCTGAAAAATTCCAGGCGCAATATGGGAGGAGTGTGAGCCGCATTGGAAACCAGCTTCAGATCCCAGACACCCAGGGCATCCTCAGCTGCCACCTCTTTTGATTTGAATTGAAAGATGAACCGACAGTCTGCCTGGGTCATGAAATCCGTGGAATACCTTCGGGAGAGGACGAAATGAAATACGGAAATTCCCCTACCAGGACTTCGCAAAGAGACAAACGCCTCTCCCAGCACAGTATCCCGATCTACAATCTTGAGAAGATCGTCGAAGTTGTTGAAGGGAAAGTCGCTGTATTTAATGTATATCACCTTTCCCCTTTCCGGGAGATCCATATCTGTCGCCTGGTTGGCGGCATGGATGCTGGTGTTGAAGGGATGAGTCTCCCCTTTTACCTTCTGGCTCCTGATCTGGCCCTTATCGTCTTTGTCCGGCCAGAATCTCTTGTAAAAGCCAAAACCGTACATTAGAATGATATTCGCAAAATCATAATCGGCAGCATAAAAGCCCTTCCAGTACCTGTCGTTCCAGATGGTCATGCCGGATGGATCAAAGGCCCAGTTTACATTATCCATGATTTCAAGATGGGGAGAATTGATCAGTGCCTGAGCGGGAAATTGGCTTCTGCTCTTTTTATACAGTCTGGCCATTTCCTCTCTGGTGCAGTGCATGGGATGCTGGGAGGTGCAGGGCAGAGAGGGGATGGAATTCATCTTATTATAGATGATATTCTAAGCTATTTAGATATTTTGGGAAGGTAAAAGACAGCGGGAATAAAATCTATCCGATCGACATAAAATAGCCCTTGCCTGTGGCTGTTTATAAAGGACCCATCTCCTTTTCCAGCTTCTTTATCCTGTCCCTCAGCTGTATGGCCCTCTCAAACTCCAGCCTATCCGCCGCCGCCCTCATCTCCGCCTCCATCTCTATGATCACATTGGGCAGGTCGGATTTGGGAATATGCCTGATGTCGGCGATCTCCACCACCTTCTCCCGGATGGGCTTCTTGATGGTTTTGGGAACTATGCCGTGCTTTTGATTGTAGGCCATCTGCATCGCCCGGCGCTTCTCCGTCTTGTCCACCGCCGCCCTTATGGAGCCGGTGATGCTGTCGGCATAAAGGACCACCCGGGAGCTGGCATTGCGGGAGGCACGGCCTATGGTCTGGATCAGGCTCTTCTCATCCCGCAAAAAGCCCTCTTTGTCTGCATCCAGGATGCCTATGAATCCCACCTCGGGGATATCCAGCCCCTCTCGCAAAAGATTGATTCCCACCAACACATCGAAGCGACCCAGCCGCAGCTCCCGGATGATCTCGGTTCGCTCCAGGGTATCGATGTCGGAGTGAAGATAGCGGGCCCGGATATCATTCTGGGCCAGAAAATCGGTCAGCTCCTCGGCCAGGCGCTTGGTCAGCGTGGTGACCAG
>DAWB01000206.1 GCA_002505805.1 Methanosaeta sp. UBA80
CACCCATTATATGGACGAGGCGGACCAGGTCAGCAACTGGATCGACATCCTGGACCACGGAAAGATCATCGCCTCAGGGGAGCCGGCCGCCCTCAAGAATGCTCTGGGGAGCGATATGATCTATCTCGACACCAGTGACAATGCCGCCAGCCAGAGCCTGCTCCAGGGGCTCAAATCCGTCCGGGGCATCAAATCCACCCCACAGGGCCTGGCGGTCACCATCAACGCCGACGGCACCCGCTGCCTGCCCTTGATCATGAACCGTTTGCAGGAGAAGGGCATAAGCATAAGCAGCGTCAATTTAAAGAAGCCCACCCTGGATGATGTATTCGTGCATTACACCGGCAGAGACATCCGGGATGCCGGGGCGGGAAAGCTGCATCGTGCCCCTCCTCAGCCCAAAGGAGTGCGTTAAAATGTCCTGGGAGTTTCTGACCATCTACTGGCGGGATATGCTCCGCTTTGTACGCTTCCGGATAGCCCTGGTGGTCTCCCTGATCCAGCCCGCCCTCTGGATGGCCCTCTATGGCGCAGCCATGTCCAGCAACCTCTCCCGGCTCAGCACCGGGCTGGATCTGCCTGCCGGGGCAGCCTCGGTCTCCTATCTCACATTCATGGGGGCGGGGGTCATTGCCCTTACCACCCTCTTCACCAGCCTCTTCGGGGGCATTACATTGTTATTCGACAAGAACTGGGGATTGATGAGGGAGCTTCTGGCCAGCCCCATGCCCAGAAACCACATCATACTGGGGATTGGCCTATCCGGAGTGACCAAGTCCTTTATCCAGGTGATGGTGATCATGGGCTTCGGCCTCTTAATCGGGGTGCGCTTCTTTTCCGGCTATACTCCTATCCAGACAGCCGGGGCCATCCTGGGCGTACTGCTCTTCGTGGGGGTATTCTCTTTGGGATTTCTCTTTCTCTCCTCGGCCATATCCATGAGCATGGACACCCCGGAGGGGCTTCAGGCGGTGATCACCATTCTGACTCTGCCCCTGTTTTTCGCCAGCAATGCGCTATACCCTATAGACGCCTTTCCGCCGTTGGTAAAGCTGCTTTCCCAGTTCAATCCGCTGACCCATCTGGTCAACGGGGTGCGCTACTTCACCGTGGGCCAGGACTTTTATGCCATTGGCATTCATTATGTCTACAGCAGCTCGGATATCATGATCTCCTTTCTGGCCCTAGCTGGATTTGCCGCGGCCATGTTTTTAGTGGCCTGGCGCGTCTTTCAAAAGGCAGTGGTGACCTAGATCCCCGGCTACGGGCTTTTAAATGGCAGGGGAGAAAGCCTGAAATGGTCATAGAGACCTCTTCCAGAAAAGGAAGAAAAGGAGGAGAAAGAGAATGAAGATCTTGGGAATTTGCGCCAGCCCCCGCGGCTCCAAGAGCACCACCCTGCGGCTGGTAGAGTCTCTGCTTGGCGGAGCCAGAGAAGCCGGGGCGGAGGTTGAGCTGGTGGATGTCTGCGAGCTGGAGATCAAGTTCTGCAATGCCTGCCAGGCCTGCTTCAAGACGGGAGAGTGTGTGCACAAAGACGACTTCCAGGCCCTTTACGACAAGATCCTGGCTGCAGACGGCCTGGTCTGGGGCTCGCCCAACTACTTCCACACCGTCACCGCCCAGATGAAGACGCTCATCGACCGCATGGCCGATGCAGTTCACTGCCAGCTTCTATCCGGGAAATACTGCGGCAGCGTCGCCAGCGGCGGCAGCAACTGCGATCAGGTCACAGACTATCTCGACGGCCTGATGGTCAACTTCGGAGCCTATGTCACCGGAAGCGTGGGCGCAGTTATGTCCCAGGGTCCTGCGGCCATGGAAGAGGCGGAGAAGAAGGCCTTTGCTCTGGGCAGGAGTCTGGCCGGGGATATCCAGAACAAGCGCGACTATATGGAGCAGAGAAAGATCCAGGAAGGGATTCGGGAGCACTTCAAGGCACTGGTGAAGATGAATAAAGACAGCTGGGTGCACGAGTACGAGCACTGGAACAGCCTGAACTGGAAATAGAGGGTAACAGCTCAGCTCTCCGAGGGCAAGCCGATTAGAGGTCTTCCGATATCAAAGGGGCCGCATAACTCTTTAATAGTCTCCAGGCCCATTATAATTTATGCTGACACTGGAAGAGGGGCGGCTGGCAGTGCGCCTGGCCAGACGGGCCATTGCCGCCTATACCGAGAAGAAGAAGATCATAGAGCCGCGGGACCTGCCGCCCGTATTCGAGGAGAAGAGGGGGGTATTTGTGACCCTGCACAAGGACGGGGAGCTGCGCGGCTGCATCGGCTATCCCCTCCCCATTATGCCCCTAGGCAAAGCTATTGTTGACTCAGCTATCAATGCCTGCTCGCGTGACCCCCGCTTTCCATGTGTCCGGCCCACCGAACTGGAGCGGATCGAGGTGGAGGTGACCATTTTAACCCCGCCAGAACTCTACGCTGAACCCAAGAAGAGGCTGCCCGAACTGGTTGTCATCGGCAAAGACGGCCTGATTGTGACCCGAGGCCCCTATTCCGGGCTGCTTTTGCCCCAGGTGGCCCCGGAGTGGGGCTTTGACTCCCTTGAGTTTCTCTCCCATACCTGCCTCAAAGCCGGGCNNAGATCTTCGCCGAGGTGGCGCCGGGAAGGGAGGTATTTGAAAAGAGCTTCCTGGAGGGCTCGGAGGGGACCTGCGGTACTTGAGCAGCCTGGCCCGGGAGGATTGAGTGGAGTAATTTGGATAAAAGAGGGCTGGGATTTTATCCTCGCTATTGGATCTTCTTCTGCTGCTTATCGGAGCGGGCGATCTCTGCCTGCAGCGCTTTTGTGGCCAGATTGAACTCCTCTTGCAGCCTCTCCGCTGCATCTCTGGCTCCCTCCATGGCACCGGAGCGGCCCATCATCTCCAGATCCCTGGCCAGGGCGGACAGACGCATGGCTCCGATGTAGGCGCTGCTGGATTTGAGGCCGTGTGCTGCCAGATATAGGCCTTTGGAATCATCCTTCTCCAGGGCCTCTAAGATGGCCTCGACCTTGTCCGGAGAGTGCTTGAGGAAGAGGCCTCCTACCTCAGCAACGATGTCCGGGTCCCCCTCATCCTGAAGCTCCCGCAGGCTGGCCAGAACCGATTGGTCAAGAAAGTTGTTCAGATCCGATGCTTCCTCTCTCATATTCAGAACTTCCCCTCCCGGAGCGATGGTCGCCATTTAATGCGATAGAGCATAACCCAGGATATAGTATTTAGGTTTAACTTGAATGACTGATCTATCGGGAAATGAGTGATCTTTCGGACAGTTCCATTGCCCTTGGTCAATGGTGTCTTTTTCTCAGGAATTAGCAGCTACTAGGCCGCCAGCCATTCCAGCTGATGCAATGCCATGATATAATGCCATGATATCAAAGTCAAACAGCGCACCCCGCA
>DAWB01000144.1:0-3920 GCA_002505805.1 Methanosaeta sp. UBA80
CATGGCCTATATCATCATCGAGCCGGGGGGCACGGTGGGCTATGTGGGAGACGCCCGGCTGATACCGCGAAAGAAGCCGGAGCTAGCTGCCGCCTATGCCCTGGCGGCCAAGTTCATGGGCATGAGGCTGGTCTACCTGGAGGCCGGCTCGGGAGCAGATACACCCGTGCCGCTGGCCATGGTCTCTCTGGTCAAGAGGCTCCTGGGAGATGTTCTTCTCATAGCCGGCGGGGGCATCAGGGACGGAGCAGCCGCGGCAGAGCTGGCGGCAGCCGGAGCGGACCTGATAGTGACCGGCACGGCGGTGGAGAAAAGCCAGGACGTGAAAGGCTTCGTCTCCCAGATCACCTCCGCCATTGGCAGGTAGCTTTTCGTGCCCGGCCCACTGTCCGCTTTTCTGGATCAAAACGGCCTGGACAGCTTTCTTTATGTAGGCGAGAGCTACAGCGATGCGGATATGTATTATCTCTCCCGCTTTCTGGCCGGGGACAGGTTCGCCCTGCTGGCGGGGGAGAAGACCACTCTTCTGGTCTCATCCATGGAGCTGGGCCGGGCCAGAAAGGAGTCCGCTGCCCACCGGGTCCTGAGCACCTCTGAGTTTCATATCACAGACAAGCTCAAGAGCAGCAAAAGGCCCGATGAGGCCTATGCCCTGGTTTTGGCCGAGTTCCTGGGCCGCTGCTCGGTCAAGAGGCTGGGGGTGCCCTATAATTTCCCCGCCGGAATCTACCGTAGCCTGGAGCAGGATTTCAGTGTCAAGATTCTGGGCAGCCCCATAGCAAGGCAAAGAGAGATCAAGAGACCTGAGGAGATAGAGGCAATCGCCCTCACCCAGAGGGCAGGCGAGAGGGCCATGAAAAAAGCCATTCGTCTCATAGCCAGCTCTGAGGCCAGGGGGGAGATGCTCAGCCGGGGGGGCGAGCCTCTTACATCGGAGAGGGTTCGCCGGGCCATTGAACTCTCCCTCCTGGAAGACGGCTGCGAGGCGGTGGACACCATTGTTGCCGGCGGAGAGCAGGCAGCCGATCCTCATGCCCGAGGAGTGGGGCCGCTTCCAGCTAACGCGCCGATAGTCATCGACATCTTCCCCAGATCGAAGAGCAGCAGGTACTTTGCCGATATGACCCGTACTGTTCTCAAGGGCGAGGCATCTTCCGAGGTTGTAGAGCTTTACCGAACGGTGGAGGCAGCCCAAGAGGCTGGCCTACAGGCGGTGCGAGAGGGAGCCACGGGATCTGAGGTACACCGGCGGGTATCCGATGTATTCCAGGAGCAGGGATATCCGGAGAGAGAAGGATGCGGCTTCACCCACTCCACCGGGCACGGGGTGGGCCTGGAAGTACATGAGAGGCCTTCTCTGGGCGAAGCGGGAGCATCTCTCAAGAGCGGTCAGGTGGTCACGGTTGAGCCGGGCCTCTATTATCCGGATCTGGGTGGCGTCCGGCTGGAGGATCTGGTGGTGGTAGAAAAAGACCGCTGCCGAAACCTGACCCGTTTGCAGAGAAAGCTGGTGGTCTGAGGTGTTCAGGATGGAAGATAATTTGATGGAAGCTGATATTCTTGAGAAGTACAGGACGGCGGGACAAATTTTATCCCAGGTCATGGCAGAGGCCGGGCCCAGGATAAAGACGGGAGCATCACTGCTGGAGGTGGCGGAATTTGTGGAAGAGGCCATCAAGAGCAGAGGCGGCCAGCCCGCCTTTCCCTGCAATATATCCCTGGACAGGATTGCGGCTCACTATACCCCTGCGCCAAATGATCCAAGCACCTTTGAGGAGAATATGGTCAAGCTGGATATTGGGGTGCATGTGGATGGCTACATCGCTGATGCAGCCATGACCGTTGACCTCAGCGGCCATGATAAGCTGGTACAGGCCTCCCGGGCGGCATTGGATGCCGCCCTGGAGATAATCGGGCCGGGAATAGATACAGCCGAGATCGGCAAAGCCATAGAAAAGACCATAACCGGCTACGGCTACAGACCGGTTTATAACCTGACCGGGCACGGCCTCTCCAGGTATCAGGCCCATGATCATCCAGCCATACCCAACCGGGCTATGGAAAAGGGAACTGTGCTAAAGGCCGGCGATGCGATAGCCATCGAGCCCTTTGCCACCGATGGCTCGGGCCGGATCAGTGAGGGGCCGGTCAATGAGATCTATGGGCTCTCCGGCTCCCGACCGGTTCGGCTGGCTGCGGCGCGCTCCCTATTAAAGGAGATCATGGAAAACTACAGGACCCTGCCCTTCGCCCGAAGATGGCTGAAGGGAGAGAGAGCCGAATATGCTTTGATGCAGCTGCTGAGAAGTGGAGCGGTTCATAGATATCCCGTGCTCTGGGAGGTAGAGGGTGCTCTGGTCTCTCAGGCCGAGCATACAGTCCTGATACTGGAAGATGGATGCGAGGTAATAACCAGATAGGTAGATAGGTATATTGTAAAAGGAATATTGTAAAAGGATAAGCTGGAGGGGAAGATAATCCTGAGCTGGATTATGACCAATCTTTTCAGTTCTTAAGAGCTATTCGCCCTCGCCTGCATCCTCAGATCCATCATCATCCTTGTAGCTGTCGTCTCCCAGCATAGCGGCGGATATGGCATCGATTCCGTCCATGAGTTCAGCGGTCATGCAGTAGGGTATATCCCCGGTCTCCGGCAGGCTATCTCCTCCAATCACCCTGGCGCCAACCTGGCTTAGCAGATCGAAAGCCAGATCCAGGTTCTCCTTTTTTTCTGCCTCAATGGCTGCGACGATCAACTCATCCATGCTGCTCTCCCGATCAAAGCTTCCGGTGATGTAGCGCTGGCTGGAGACAAATACGGCAGCAAGAGATGTCTTTAGCGACTCGATCATCAGATCGGCATCCTCCCCCAACGACTCATGCTCGGCAAAGACTATGGATCTAATGGTAGCGATCTCGGCCATGGCCTCTTCAGGAGTTAAGATCTCTTTCTCCACCCTGGCTATCACCTTAAGACAGGCTAAAACCACGTCATCCATGATATATATGAAGACGGCACCGGAGTTCTTGTCCTCCGCCTCGGAGAGACGGAAGTTGCTGTCTTTCACCTTGTTCATCCAGTTAAGCCAACGCTTCTCTGTGTAGAATTCTTCTTTCATGATCCAACTCATCCTTGCTTGCCGATTATCGGTATGTCTCCACCAATGCCACCCTTTCTATAACCAGATCTTCCATCCTCTCCTCACCCACAGCCTGTAGTTCCTGGGAGGAGATATTAAAGACATCTTTGACCGCTCCAGGATCAAACAAGCCACTCTCTCCATCCTGCTCAATGATCTGGCATAGCTCTCTATCATCAGGCCATCCTTCCTGACCATCCACTTTTGTCATTACGAGAGCTATTCTCCTGGTCTGATCTGAGACTCCCATAGCCAGAGCTCTCTCTATCTGCCTCTCCCCTGAAGCATAACGCATGATCTCCATTCCCGGATCATTGGCAATATTCCGGCCATCGGAGAGGGCAGAAAGGGCCTTCTCTACCGCAAATTGGATATGCTTCTCGCTTACGACCAGTCTGGCATCCAGAGCCTGGGCTATTAATCCGTGTCGGGATTGCAGGTCCTTTATCGCCTGGATCAGATGGCCTGTCTCTTCTGTAGTCGGCCTTCCGAATAGCAGGCGAATCTCATTCATCATTTTCTGATCTGATGAGCATGTTTAAAAGCTTGCGGTCTTGAGACGAGCCTGAATTGGATCGTTGGACCCAGGTCCCATTGATGTGGATTATAAAATTAATTAAAATCTGGGAAGGGGCAGGCTTGCTGCCCTCAATTGGGAATTTTAAAGCAAATCAAACCAGGCCGGCGCGCTGCAGCCTCAATAAATCGGCGGTATTCAGCTTTTCGCCCTGCCGGAAGTGGGTGAGTATCTCTTCGGCCTCGCGCTTGGCAACCTCTTTG
>DAWB01000144.1:4001-4551 GCA_002505805.1 Methanosaeta sp. UBA80
GGTCTGATCGGCTTCCTTGAAGGTGGCGATCATCTGATCATGATAGTCCTGGGCGAGCTCGGCATACTTGGTGACCTCGTCGTGGTAATTGGATGCCTGATCTCGGAGAGCCTGAGCCTCATCCAGGAGCTTGCGCAGCTCTTCATTCTTCTCCAGCTGCTCCTTTCTGCCCTTGAACTCCGCATGCAGGGATGCGATCTTGTCCACCAGTTGCTTTTCTTTATCCGGGGTCAAAACCTCGGTCTGCTGCCGGAACTCCAGATGATCTATCTCCCGACGCAGATCCCTGATGGAGCGCTCACCTGTGAGGTTGTACTTCTTCCGGATATCGTCTATCCTTGCATAAAGCTGGTTGGTCTTCTCGTTGTACTCATCCCTGAACTTCTTGGACTCGGCTACATTCTTATTGTTATCATCCCGCAGCTTCTTGAGCTCCTGGGCCTTGTCGATCAGCTCTTTGGTGGCCTTGTTGAGCTCATTGCGCTTGGCGGCCCATTTGCTCGCCTCGGCATTCAATTGGCTGCGCCTGTCCTTAAAGGCAAGGGACTCC
>DAWB01000144.1:4563-7558 GCA_002505805.1 Methanosaeta sp. UBA80
CCGTTTGTCCTCCTGTTCCAGCCCTCGGCTGGGGTTTGGCCCCGCATCGGGGCCAAAAAACCCGGGAACACTTCGCCTTGAAAGCGAAATCTTCTCTTTTGCACTATACCTGTGGGGTTTTTTGCATGCCTCTTTAGGGCTTCCTGGATCAATGTCTGTCGCGATATAATTATTAATAGGATTCTATTCTCTGCTCCAACGGCGGCAACATTGCACAGTGGCTGCAATCAAAAGACGACCTTTCCATATGATCTAAAGAAGCAGGCATGCCAGTGTGTATCGAGAAATCCCTTACGTATTAAGCTTTTGGTTAGAACGCCATTCTCTGCCATTGGGCTAGAGGACTATGGGATGAGCGAGATATAATATTCCTGCTCTGGATGATAAAAGCCGCACCCCTTCCTTGTTATGAAGGCAATCAACAGGTTAAAATAGGTGAGTTGACCAAGTTAAACCAGAGTCACCAAGCAAAATAAGGTTATTCGCTTTAAACGGAGGGATTGATCTGAGAAAAGCTATACTAGTAGCATCTATAGCAATGGTTTTAGTTGCTCTTATCGGAAATTCAATGGCTTGGCCAGATGTATATGGGCCTTCGACAGCCAAATATCCTAATGGCTACTCCATATCCAATGCCACATTTAATTTTGAGCAAAGCGTACAGGGTAACGGCTATCATATGAGCTATATCTATGCCAAGGCCGGGGGAACGGCTATGAAGAACTACGCTCACGGCTCCGGATCCTTGGATAGCGAGGCTACCCTTACCTGGCAGCATGTGATAGAGAAGACTCATAATGTATACTCTGACTACTTCGACCACTATCAGGACTGCATCCAGTTCAAGGAAGATGTGGCCATGGTGTATGCCCCCATGAGAATAGCTGTCGGTACAGGCTACTATGCCGCTAATCCCCTGGACTACAGCTCCCTGNNGAGAGGACCGAGGCCAAGAACTACTTTGCCGGCACACAGATGATTCATGAGATCGAGTATGCTCATGCCATTGACAAGGAACTGGACCTGGTGGTCAAGGACAAGATCAACTACACCTACGATCCGGAACTCCTCGCTGTGGGATACACTCAGATGAGGGTCAATGAAGATGTCACCGACGGCAAGGTCCATATCGGGGTCCTGCAGGCAAATGACAATATCCTCGGCTATCTGTCCCCATGTGGGTCACGGTGCCCAGCAAATAAATCACCCGATTACAGCAGGATCTTAGGGTCCCCCTCTAATGACATATCATGGAAGGGCTACATCTGGCGCGATCCAGCCATTGAGATAGATGAGGACTACTGGGGAACCTACCACATCGAGAAGAACATGACTCTCGAGGTGCCCTACAAGGTAAGCTGCAAGAAGGATGATTGGCTGCCCTGCTGTTTCAGCGGCTTCGACGACATGAACCCACTGGACAAAAAGGCTTTCAAATCGGCAACCGGCGTCTTTGACTGCACCTGCTTCAAGGCACCGACAGTAGCCCAGTTCCCAAGAGTGTACTAAGAAAGGGATTATTCCCCTTTCTTCAACTTTTTCTTTGCATTTCTTAAATAATATTTTTAAGCAAATTTCGTTCTTTTCCAGGAAAAGCCCTTTAAAGTTGGCAAAGCGATTTCTTTGCATGCAATTGGAAAGCTGGGAGCCCCTATACCTGGCTATACTGGAGGACTTTGGCTTTTCTCGCCGCAGGGATGAGGAGGCGGCAGAGCTTCTAAGAGAGCTGTTGCAAGGGAGAGAATACTATTTATTGGCCGCAGAGGCTTTGCTGTCTGGAAGAAGAGCAGTAGTATGCGGCAATGCCCCCTGCCTGTCCCGGGAATTGGAGGACATGCGAGACAAAGAGGTGGATAATGCGGTTTTCCTGGCAGCGGACGGTGCAACGGTCTCTCTTCTGGATCATGGCATCCTGCCTGCGATCGTTGTTACCGACCTGGATGGTTTTTTTCCAGCCATCTTACAGGCCAATCAAATGGGCTCCATTGTGGTGGTGCATGCCCACGGGGACAACCTGGAGGCTCTTATGAGATATGTGCCGCTTTTGGATAGGGTCATAGGCACAGCGCAGTGCCGGCCCCCAGAGGGCCTCTACAACTTCGGAGGCTTCACCGATGGAGACCGGGCGGTATTTCTGGCCAGGGAGATGGGTGCGGCCTCCATTGATCTGGTCGGCTTCGACTTTGATGACCAGACGGTAACGCCCCGCAAAAAAAAGAAGCTGGCCTGGGCCAGAAAGCTGATCGGCCTCGCCCTCTCTTAGATCATCTGGCCAGCAGGTCTAATACGGCCCTGGCTGCATCCTGTGCCACGGCACCCTCATCCTGAGCGGCGTCGATCAGAACAAAACGCTCCGGTTCAGCTGAGGCCATTCTCCGGAAGTTTTCATCCACAGATCTCAGGAACTCCAAACGCTCGAACTTCTCTTTTCCCGGCCGTGATCCCAGTCTCTTCAGTGCCAGTTCAGGGTCCAGAAGAAACAGCAGGGTCATATCGGGAACGGCATTCCAGGGTCGGAAGACCTCCTGGATCCAGAAAACTGGATGGGGCAGCATTCCCTGCAGGGTCACGCCCTGATAGGCGGCGGTGGAGTCGGCATATCTATCGGATAAAACCATCGCCCCATCCTTCAAAGATGGCATAACTATCTGGTCCAGATGCTCTGCATGGTCGGCCATAAAAAGGAAAAGCTCATTCATGCACATTGCTGGGGAAGCTTGCCTATCTTCGGAGGCTTCCTTAAGACCCGCCCTCAAGATGCGGCCCACCTCTCCGGATGTGGGTTCAGCCGTCAGGACGATCTTTCTTTTCGGCTCTCTCTCAGCGATCCTGCGGGCGATACGCGGCAAAGCTGTGCTCTTTCCAGAGCCATCTATGCCCTCCAGGGTAATGAGCTGACCGGTCACAAGCCTCTTTTAGGGTAAAGAATGAGATTAAGCTGTCGATCTCTGATCCTCGAGGAAAATGTATGTTGTCGCCCGATACTAACTCTGGC
>DAWB01000144.1:7633-7844 GCA_002505805.1 Methanosaeta sp. UBA80
CCTATCAACGCGGCCTGTAGTCCCCTTCTTGCACCGGCATTCACCGCAGAAACAAAATTCCAAGCTCGTGCCAGCCCTCTAAAGGGACGCCGTTTAAATGATGCCCGGACTTAAAAAGTTTTCCTGGCGTGAGATAGCATTTTCAGGGGGACGGCGTGCCACCCTAGTAAGCTTTAAGTCGAAGTCGTACATTAACAATGCTGAGGTGCTT
>DAWB01000203.1:0-7544 GCA_002505805.1 Methanosaeta sp. UBA80
CCCTCTACATATCGGTCCGGCAGGAAGCGCTCGCACTTGGGGCAGTAGGCCAGCTCGATCTCCTGGGGGTAGACGTGGCCGCCATCCATCAGGGATCGGACCATCTCCTGGGTCCGATGGTGACAGGCGGGATCATCGGTGTCCCCGAAGTGGTCGAAATTGACCTCCATCTCCCGGAAGACCTCCTCGAAGTGCTGGTGGTACTGGGATACAAGGGCCTTGGGAGTCAATCCCCTGGCCTCGGCATTGACCACTATGGGAGTCCCATGAGCATCAGAGCCGCATACGAAGAGAACCTCCCGGCCCATCTTCTTGCATCCTCTTACGAAAATATCTGCCGGCACATAAGTTCTTAAATGCCCGATATGACAGGGCCCGTTGGCATAGGGCAGGCCGCAGGTTACCAGGATTGGCGATGACAATGAGAACACCGCCTCCGCTTATGCCATAACAGGCAGATATAGGTTTCCCAGGATGGGAGAGATGATCTGGCAAATCTGGGAAATGCGCCTGGATAAAATGTATATAATCGAATGTCAAATGCAGTGGATGGAATTGTATTGGCCTTGATATCGCAGGCTTGAGCAATAGCCGATTAAATGGGGGTATCAGATGAGATCGATTATCATACTTATGGCCCTTCTTCTGGCAATGGCTTCGGGAACCGCCCTGGCCCTGCCGCTAGAGGGCAGCAACGAGAATGCGACTGTGGTGATCTTCGGATCCGGCCGGACTCCTGTGGAGGATGAGAATGTCACTCTGGAGATCTTGAAGGTGGACGTCGGGCTGATGGGAGCTGAGAATGCCAGCTATGAGCTTGTGGATCAGAATGATCTGGTCTACACCCCCGGCCTGTACCGGTCTCTCTCTTCTGGTAAGAAAGCCGTCTACTTCCTCACCGAATGGGACAGCCTGTTCAAACTGATCAATGTGACGCCGGAGGGGTCGGATCCCATTTACATCAACTGGTGGATGACTCCCAATGCCAGCAATGACAGAATCAAGATCAGATACTATGGAATCACCGACAGCTCGATAAATTCCGATGAGCAGATGCTGGTTCTTCAGGTCAGCGTTGAAAACATAGGAGACCGGAGCATCTATGTAACTCCCTTTAACTTTACCCTCTTCGACCAGTGGGGCTGGCCATATCAGCCCACATTGGGATTTGATGCGGAGACCGTGGCTCCAAGCAGCGGGACGGATCGATTGCTGCTTGGCTTTACCGGCCTGTCTCCTGTCTTCAGACCTGCCGCCATGGCCTATGATTACGGCACACCGGAGGGAATGGTAATAGAGTTTGAGAAAGATTATGTGCCTCTCTCCGATGAGCTGGTCTATGGAAATGCTTCAGCCAGCCATGCCGCCGGCAATGATACCAGAGCCCAGGGGGAGGTGGCTGCAGAAGCACCGGTGGACCAGTCTGCCAATCAGACCGAAGAAGTAGTTGCACCAGAGCAGGCTCCGGAAAGCCAGAATGAGAGCATAAAGCTCAGCGATCTGGATGAGAAGATCGCTGCCAGCAAAGCACGCCTCAATGCCAAGATGGGTGAGCTGGATAAGATGAATCAAGGGGCAAACGATACCGCCACATCGAGCATGGCTGTGAACAATTCCACAGCCACCACCACCTCCCTGTGAGCGGTATTCCAGAGAAGAATGGATAAAGGCCCGGGATCTGATGCCACCCGGCGCTTTTATTGCCTGAAACAAGAAAAGGCTAATAGGTCACCCAAAGGATTATATCATAACATTGTAGGTATGTTATAGATGAAATGGAAGGCTTTGGCGCTGGTGCTGTTACTCCTGCCGGCAAGCGCCCTCGGATATCCCCTGCAGTCCAGCAACGGCGTTGTCAACTGCACCATATTCGGCACCTTCAAGGACTCCGGATTTGGCGGATACTCATCATCCGACTCCAATTCCGTGCTGGTAGTTGATGCCTCATTGGGCAGGATAAACCAGAGCGATAATTCACCCATAGAGGCGGCATACACTCTTACCGATGGAAACGATCGAATCTATAAAACCCGATCCGAGTATGTCAAAGAGCTGCAAAATGGCCGGCAGCTCATCGGCTTTGTTGTGCCCAGGGAGACCATAGCCAAGAGCCTGACCATTGATCTTTCCCAGGATAGCAGCGGGGGAGAGCAATTTATGCAGCGCTTTCCCGATCTGGTCAACCTCAGCAATGACAATGTGACCATTCTCTATTATGGCCTGCTTCGCTCCAGCATCGCTTCCCAGAAGAAGACGTTGGAACTGGATGTGGCCATAACCAATAACGGCACAGATAGAATGGAGCTGGATGCAACAAATTTCACATTGAAGGACCAGTGGGGCTGGGTGTATCAGAGCAAGGAATATGATAGCTCCACCAGGAAGGGCATAAAATCCATGGTTCTGGAGCCAAATGCCACCATCCGGTCCGCTCTAGCCTTTGTCTCTCTCTCTCCCCAGAGTCGGCCGGTGGAGCTGGTCTACAGGTACTCCGACCAAATATCCATGACCTTGAATATAGATACCGAGGCTGGGCTGGGTTCTCAAGATAAATGCCTTGATAGCAAGGAGGCCGAGGAGACGGACTCCAGCCTGGCCGGCTCCATAAAAGCCACCAAAGCCCGGCTGGCCAAGGTCAAAAAGTTCAATAACAGCGAAGAAAATGAAGAAGCTAAGGGGCATGACGAGCTGTGATGAACGGAGACGGTGACAAATCTCTAAGGCTGCCTTCTTTTCTACCGAGATGAACAAAAAGAGAGAGGCCTGAGGGGCAGAGATATTTACCCCTGGCTCAAAGAACTATGCCATGAAAGCTGCAATTATCACATTCTTTGGTCTGGCAATGATGCTGCTCGCCCCGGCGGAGTGCCAGTCGGCCCAGAGTTATTCAGATCAGGCTTATAGCTACTTTTTATCCGGGAACTATGAGCTTGCCGCTTCAACATATGACCGGGCCATACAGCTTGAGCCCAACAGCACCGCTTTATGGAATAATAAAGGAAGGGCTCTGGCACCGCTGCAGCGCATTGACCAGGCCATCTACTGCTTTGATAGATCCATTGCCATCAATCCCGATGACCCCGAATCCCTGAACCTCAAGGCCATAGCCCTCTCTCAGGGGCTGAAGATGGATGATCAGGCCATATTGCTCTTCGACAGGGCTCTGGCTATCAACTCCTCTTATTTCGATGCCTGGAATGGAAAGGGCATGGCTCTGGCCAACCTGGGAGATACGGCCGGCGCCCTGCAATGCTTTGAAAATGCGGTCCAGATGAGGCCCAAGGACCCCCAGGCCTGGAACAATAAGGGAGTGGTCCTGCTCAAGATGCAGAGATACGAGGAGGCACTGGGCTGCTTTAATCAGGCCCTTTCCATCGATTCCCACAATGAGGCTGCCCTGCAAAATAAAGAGAGCACCCTTCAAGCTATGAAGGAGCCTGCTACACTCCGTTTAGGAAGCAGCGCAGCATCCCTCTGAGTCGATCTGTATTCGGAGCGGCAGCCTCATATAAATGTTCGACAATCATCGAAGGGGGCAGAAGAGTGGGAAAGCTGATTTGTTTGCTGATAGCTGCGGCAGCACTGATCTGGGCCGCCGGGGCGGAGATGCCCTTGCAGTTCACCCAGGCCATGAATAGCGGCCATGGAGAAGATCGCCTTGCCGTGATGAATTATGATAGCGGGGCATCCTTTTCCGAGGAGTACAGCAATGTAGAGCGCCTGGAGAGAGAGACAAAGGTGAGGACGGGAGCATTCGCTGGAGCCCCATCCGGATCCAGCGGCGGCGGACTTGAGGCCAGCATCAACTCCAACGTGATTGGCACAGCCCATATCGGCTGGCAGTCATATGATCCGGCTCCCGACAGCCGGGGCCGCCATCAGCTTTTGGGCCGCAGCGTGGAGGATCTCACCGGGGTCTTCTCCATTGAGAAGTTCATCCAGCTCTGGTCGAACAGCAGCCCGGGAGAGATCAGCGTGGACTGGCTGCCCTGCTGTTGAGATTGGATCAAATATATATGAGAATTCGATTGTTGAAAATGCTATCATGGAAAAATTATACAGAAATTATTTAATTTAAGTGCAGTCAAACTTCTAAAAGAAAGTTATTAATATTTCCGGGATCAAGCAATTGCTGCGAGGCTGCCTATTATGGAAGTCGTGGTAAAGAGATCTGCGCGACGCAAAAAGACCATCTCCGCCAGGATGGTAGGTGGTGTAATGGAGGTGCTGGCCCCTGCCCGCATATCCGATGCTGCCCTGGCCGGCCACATCCAGAAGCTGCGCTCTCGCCTGGAAAGAAAGAGCTATCCTAAAGACGACAGCCATCTCCAGGAGCGAGCCAGCCTGCTGAACCGCAAATACTTTCAGGGGAGCCTCTGCTGGAACAGCATTCAGTATTCATCAAACCAGGAGCGCAGGCGGGGCTCCTGCAACTGCCTGGCCAGGACCATTAAGATCAGCAGCAATCTGGCTCATCTTCCCCAGTGGGTGGAGGATTACGTGATTGTGCATGAGCTGGCCCATCTCATCGAGCCCAACCATGGCCCTAGGTTCAAGGCTCTGGTGCACCGCTACCCTCTGGCCGAGAGGGCCATTGGATTTCTCATGGCCCGCGAGAGCCTGGACAAGAGCAGCTCTGGCGGAAATAAAAAATAAAATATCTGGCCGGTTTTATCCGGCCTCCTCCTGAGAGGCAATTTTAGCTTGAACCAATGAGGCTGATGACGAAGTAGCCCAGGATGACGCCCAGCACGAATACCAGGGCAAAAGAGCTGTAGATCAGGGTTTCGCCTAATACAAGAGCTTCCATAAACTCATCTCACTACCAGCACTGGGATCGTAGCCCAGTAGAGAACCTTCTGAACAACGCTGCCGATGAGGAGCTTGGTGGCACCGGACTCGCCGTGGCTACCCATGACGATGAGGTCCGCCTTTTCGGCGCCGGATACATCAATGACTGTGTTTGCGGGAGCGCCGATTCTAACGATGGCATCTACATTGACTCCCATCTTTGCCCCCATGGCCTTGATGTCGTCAACTGCCTTCCCGCCTGCGACCTTCAGCTTATCTTCGACCTCTTTTCTATCGGAACCAAGCTGTCTCACTGCGCTGGCAATAACGACCTCATTGATTACATTGAGCGCTATAACCTGAGCGCCTAGTGCCTTAGCGAGCTCCATGCCCTCCTCAGCGGCTTTCTTGGATTTGTCTGAGCCATCCGTGGCAATCAATATCCGCTTGTACATCCTATCCCACCTTTGGTGCGTTAATCATACTGACATCGTATAAATAGCTATCTTCCCGATTCCAGAATTCTAAGCGCTAATAGCGCCGCATTTTCTCCATTATCTATGCCCACGCAGGCCACTGGGACTCCCGGCGGCATCTGCACAATTGAAAGAAGCGCGTCGAGGCCGCCCAGCTTGGCGCTCACAGGCACTCCTATCACCGGGCGAGAGGTCTTTGAGGCCACCACCCCGGGCAGCGCCGCAGACAGACCGGCCACGGCGATAAAGACACGGGCATCGGTGGCGGAGACGAACTCATCCAATTCTTTAGGATTTCTGTGGGCAGAGAGAACTCTGTGCTCAAAAGAGACCCCCCTCTCATCCAGCTTGCGCACAATCCTGTCCACTATGGCCTGATCGGACAGGGAACCGGATAAAACCGCAATATCAACCATCCTCATCACCTCATACAGTCCATCTATCCGCCCTGATTTCTGCCCTGCAGCTCCTGCTGCTTGTGAACGCTCATGTCGATGAGAGTCTCGAAGATGCTTTTTATGGCTCCCGCATCAAGGTTCAGCTCAACCGCCAGGTCCATGGCATGGGATAAAACCCACTTCTCCCTCTCCGGATCGACGATGGGCCTGCCCTCCGCCCTCTTCACCTCGAAGATCTTTTTGGATAGACCCATGCGGCGGTGGATCAGCCTTATGATCTGCTCGTCTATGCTCTCCATATCGTTGCGATGCTCCTCTAGACTCATCAAGTCCCCTCGCCTTTGGATGCACCGCTATTATTGGAGTAGGTTCTTATCACCTTTCCGCCCAGCGGCCTCCAGGCCGCCTCCAGGGTGGCAATCCGGCTCTCTTCGATTATGGCGGCATATGAGGGGCCTGTGCCGGAAAGGCTGGCTCCCTTGGCCCCGGCCTCTAATGCCAGGAGCAAGGGCTCCGCCGAGAGGCCCAGGGCGGCGCAGTAAGCCAGGCCGTTGATGGTCATGGCCTGGGCGTAGTCTCCTCTCAGGGCCAGGTCGAAGACAACATCGGCCACCGGGGAGATGAGACGGGAGCGTGAGACACTGGTCTCCTGGGAGAAGAGCCTTCTTTCCGGTGAGAGTATCAGCACGGGGGTATCCAGCTCCTCCCTCTTCAGGAGCAGCATCTCTTTGTTGTCGGTCACCACCACACCCCCCAGCATGGAGGCCAGGGCATCGTCCAGAGCACCGGTGATGGTCACTCCTGCTTTCCTGGCCGCGGCGACTCCGATCTTTGCCGCTTCTATGGGGTCCATCTCCTCATGCAGAGCATCCAGAGTGGCCAGGATGACGGCGTTGGCGGCAGTGCTGCTGCTCTTCAGGCCGCTGGCCACAGGAATCTCACTTTTGGTTCTGATGGTTGCCCCATAATCATATCCCAGCCTCTCCAGGACCATAGCCACGCAAATCTCTATCAGCCTGGTGTCCACGCCCGGAACGTCGCCCTTTATGGTTCCGGTGCGGTCCAGATCCACCCGGGCGTGGGTCGTGAGGCCTATGCCGAAGGCCGAGCCCTTCCAGTTGGCCACGGCATTGAGTATGGTGGCCGCTCCGCCCGCCCGGCCATATCCTATCATGACTGCTCCATCTCCAGTATTTTCCGGAGCTTCTCCAGCTCCCGGACGAAATCGATCTCTCCCTCCCGGCTGTATCTGGCGATCATCTTGTCCAGATACTCCAGCTCAGCGATGGAGGAGGCGAAATTAGGCTGGTAGCTTCCCAGGTCATAGAGGGGCAGGACCTCGACGCCTCCTTTGCTGGTTTTCTCCTCCAGGCCCTTGACCACAACGATGAAGGCGAAGCTCTTGTAGCCCAGGCCCCGGGATATGTTTTTGGCCAGGCTGTTCATCTGCTGCACCCGGCGGGAGGAGAGGGCTTTGTAGGCGGCTAGGGAGTCCTTGTACTCCACAAACATTGCCGAGTCATCGGACCAGAGCAGAGCATCGTACTCCACCACGGCGATGGCGTTCTTCATAGCCACCACATTGAAGAGCACACCGCGGCACCAGCTGATGTTGAGATGAAGCCTGAAGTCCGCCTCGGAGAGTGGCGTGTCTCTGGGCTTGAGAACATAGGGCTCGCTGGACAGTTCGATCATCGGATGCGATGTAGGATTTTCAGATAAATGGACTTTTCCAAAGCTAGCCGCGCATGAGGTTACGGGCCAGGTCCAGCACGGTCCTGGGCCTGGAAAGGAAAGTAGCCGCCCCGGCCAGTATGGCCTTTCTGGCGAAAGAGCCGCTGGAGATGAGCCTCTTTCCGGAGAGGCCCCTCACCAGCCG
>DAWB01000203.1:7565-7908 GCA_002505805.1 Methanosaeta sp. UBA80
CCGGCCCATGCGGTACTGCCAGTAAAATTCCCGGTTCCAGAGCCGGACATAGCGGTAGAGAGAGCGCCGGGAGACGTCCCTTTTTGCTGCGGCCTGGGCGGCCACGCTGCCGCATATTCTTCCGGCGCGGATGCTGTAGGCGAGGCCGCTCTGCCCCGCCGCTCCGCCCGCCACCATCAGCGAGTCGGCCACGATCTCTCCGGGCAAAACGGCGATGGGATCGCCCCCCCGCCGGATGGAGAGGATCTTCATCTTTTCCATATCCCGGTACTGCCTGGACTTGAAGGCCTTGAATCTGCTGAGAAAACCTCGGAAAAAGGGCTGCACATTCTGGCCGTGGCCG
>DAWB01000237.1 GCA_002505805.1 Methanosaeta sp. UBA80
TAGCTGGACCAGGCAGAGCTGGGAAAGGATTTTAGCCGGCAATATAGCTTTTTATCTGCAAAAGGCCGGGGTGGAGTATAGAAGCGAGAGGGGCGAGGGAAGGATCTTCGTCTTCACCTCCGACCAACGAGCTAGTGAGATTATATCGCGAGTTTTCGGGGTAGTGTCCGCCAGCCCAGCCTCTACTGTGCCCTCCAATCTGGAGGAGATTGCCCGGGCGGCGGTGGATCTGGCAAAACAGGCCGCTCCANNCCCCGCCGCTCCGGCGTCTCATTTTCCAGCGAAGAGATCGGGCGGGCCGTGGGCGAGGCAGTTAGAGTTGCCACCGGATCTAAGGTGGACCTTTCCCAGCCGGAGATGGAGATATTTGTAGAGGCCAGGCGGGAAAGGTCTTTTATCTTCACCCGCATCGTTCCGGGAGTGGGCGGGCTGCCTCTGGGCTCGCAGGGCAAGATGCTGGCTCTGATCTCCGGGGGCATAGACTCGCCGGTTGCGGCATGGCTGATGATGAAGAGGGGCTGCCCGGTGAGCTTGCTTCATTTCGACTCCCGGCCCTATGCCGATGCCATTCAGCAATGCCGCAGCTCTGCCGAGGTCCTGGCAGAGTGGTCCGCTGGCCGGAAGATCGATTTTATCACCGTTCCCATCAGCCGGGGGATAGAGAAGATCGCAGCTCACTACCCCCGCGCCACCTGCATTCTCTGCCGGCGGCTGATGTACCTCATCGCCGCCCAGGTGATGGAAAAGCAACAATGCCTGGGAGTTGTCACCGGCTACTCCATGGGCCAGGTGGCCTCCCAGACGGCAGAGAACATCCTGGCGGAGCAGGCTGGCATGTGCCTTCCAGTATTTCATCCCCTCATCTCCATGGACAAGACGGAGATCGTGGATCTGGCCCGGAAGATTGGAACCTATGAGATCACCGAGGAGACAAAATCCTGCACCGCCGTGCCGGCCAAGCCCATGACCCGGGCGAGCCGGGAGGAGATGCTTCGGGCAGAGGAGATCCTGGGGCTGAGGGAGATGGCCGGGAGGCTGGTAGAGGAGATGAAGGTGGAGAGGATAGGATAACCAGTAATTCGCAGTCCATAAAGAAAACATCATTAAGTGGGAATCAGATCCCATGACATTCTTCTAATCATCCATCTAGGCCAATCGGCATGTTGAGTAAATCCTGATTTTATTACCTCTGGTGTGCAGAGGGTCACGAATACCTCAACCTTCAGGTTGGGGATGAAGTGAACCCTCGCCGTTTTTTGCGTTAAATCATATCGATCAAAGGTTGCTTCTTTTAAAACGAAATCGTATTTGGAACTTTAGCCACAGGTGGTGCCACCCACCTATGGCTAGCCCAGATCTCACGGATATCAAGCTTTGCTTTAGAAGCTATATTCATACCTGGCGATGAGCTATGGAAAAATTATTTATTCATGTAATGGAACGTATTATTATTGCTATATCCTTGAATCCATTAGCATATCTTGAAATTCAAAATAGCTGGCCGGGAATAACATAAAGACTCCTGCCGGAAGTCCACAACCGCTTATATTTCCTGCTATGCATTGGCCACAGAGGGATAGCTGTCTCGCCTGTTTATTTTCATTCTTGACCAGGCGGGATTTAAACTTGAGAGGTGGGTAACGATGATTAGCATAGATCCAACGGATCATGATAATCCCAGAATATGGATTGAAGAGTGCAGCTCTGAAGCGATTGTGCCGTCTCATGCCACAAAAGATGTCTCGGAAGAATCACCTAAAGCCGAGGCTATGGCTAAGAGCTTAGCCAAAAATACCGTCAGTGGCCGCTACCAAGGCTATCGGCCGGGTTTCCAGCTTGAGTTGAGAGTGGATGTAGACGCTAACCGGCCAATGAATCGCTTAAGTGGAGATTTTTATCAGATATCCGGAGGAACTCTTTACTATTTCGGATCCTTTGTGGTGAATTCCATTACCATCAATGTGACGGACAGTACAGTAACTGTGCAGGGACTTGGAGAATTTACCTTTGTGGCATCAGCTCCCATTTTGAGGGTCACCATTCCTCGGAGGAGTCTATATCAAGCACGAGCACCGGCAACTGCACAATTTCTTTACGCCTCTGGGACCCCAGGGAACTCTTTTAACTGCAGCTTTCTCTCAACCTACTTCCGATTTGTTCAATACGAGCAGGATAAAGTATCTGATGTGACGACACCCGTTTTCACATTTTACAACACAGGATCACTGCCCTCAGGTGGCCCGTCCAGGGATCTATCCGTAGTAAAAGCTTATGCAGAAAGCGGAATTCAGATGCAGACCGCGGGAGTATGGGATGTGGTAAACATCTCAGAGGCTGGGGCAAATGCTCGATGGAGCAATGCAGAGCTGCATGATGCAATGGTTAAGCACTTCAGCCATTGGAAAGATGCTCCTCAGTGGAAGGTTTGGCTTCTTGCAGCCCAGCTCCATGAAATGGGGCCGGGCCTCTACGGCATAATGTTTGATCAGCAAGGCAAACAGAGGCAGGGATGCGCTGTGTTTCATGCCGGAATAGGTGGAACTGCTCAGGACAAGCTGAGATTGCAGCTCTACACCTATGTCCATGAGCTTGGCCATTGCTTCAATCTGCTGCATTCCTGGCAGAAATCCTATGCAGAGCCGCCAGCACCTAATCGCCCTGATGCCCTCTCCTGGATGAATTACCCTTGGTACTATCCTGATGGTCCGGATGCTTTCTGGAGCGCTTTCCCATTCCAATTCGATGATCTCGAGGTCGTGCATCTAAGGCATGGTTTCCGAAACAATGTGATAATGGGCGGAAATGACTTTATCATCGGATCGGCAGTAGAAGATCCTCGCGCTTTCTCCAGTCCGGTCGAGGATANNTGCTCCCAGGAGCTTTGCTCTGGGCGAGCCGGTTGTTGTGGAGGTAAAGCTATACGGTACGGATCTGCGCGGAGTGCAGGTGATCAAGCATCTGCATCCTAATATGGGCTATGTCCAGATAGGGATAAAAAAACCCAGCGGCAGGATTGGGCTCTACGAGCCTCTCATGGAACACTGCGTGGCTCCTGAGATCACAACTCTTGATGCCGACCAGCCTTCGATTTACGAGAGCGCTTTCATATCCTACGGAAAAGGAGGACACTATTTCGATGAGATTGGTGAGTATCAGCTGCGGGCTATATACCATTCACTGGATGGATCCCTGGTCACATCGGATACTCTTAGCTTCAGGGTAAAAGCGCCTCATAACTCAACAGACGAAGATGTTGCAGATCTTCTGCTGGGAGATGAGCAGGGCACACTCTTTTATCTGCTTGGCTCGGATTCAGAGTTCTTGAAAAAGGGAAACAAGGCGTTCGACACATTGATTTCCGATTACACAGAGCACCCATTGACATTATATGCCCATCTGGTAAAAGGGATCAATGCAGGCCGAATGTTTAAATCGATATCTGCAGATAAGACGGTATCAATCAGAGCGCCGCAATATAAAGAGGCAGTAAGCCAGCTTTCGGTTGTTGTTGACAAATCAGAAAAGGAAAAAGGCGCCGATAACATAACTCTGAATATGGTTATGATGCGAATGGCAGCGGATCAAAAGGCCTCCGGCGATTCGAAGGCGGCAAAGGAGACGGCAGAGCGTATGGTGCAAATCTTTGAAAAGAAGTCCCTTAGGCCTCATGTGATGCAGATGATAGAATCCCAAGCAAAAGAGATCATAGAGGCTCCAGGAAGAAAGAAGAGAGCATAGGATGTGGAGAGAATAAGAGACATTCTGCTCCTCTTCTCTTTTTTCCCTAAATGAGGGCCGTAATAGATTCTGTTAGCAGAAATCAGAACAACTAAAGATAGGCAAAGAATTCTTTGGATTGTCTGGCTGCAATCCTGCCATCAGAAACTGAGAGGCCGAGGTAGACAGGAGAAGAGACATTTAAGGATATACTCTCGAAGATATTCTTTTCAGGAAGCTCAATTTCTACTGTGTTCTGGCCCTCTGGAACCTCGGTCTCCAGAGAATCTGCATATCCCAGCGTAAGCTGTGTTTTGACTCCTTTCTTCCGATATAGTTCCTTGTTGTTGATTTTAACCACTACAGTATCTCCTTCAAATCCGTCTTGAAGATCAATTCTCAATAGCATCATCCAATCCTCCATGGCTTTGGTTTTTCCCAGCCGAAGACGCAATAGGATTCCAGATTCCATGATTTTTTCGATTAATCAAAGCGCTGCAGCCGCAGGGAAGCATTTTCTTGCCCGGAAGGCTGCCTATCCAGGTGTATATGCAAGCAATATAGATTGTGAATTGGCTTAAACCTATCTGCTTCATTAAAACTATCCCATCCGCTCCCGGACATAGACATCACATTCTTGACTTTGCACTCTCTCTTACAAATTTTGCATCTGCTTCTATCTGGCCCAGAATTGGATCTTTCTTGAGCAAGCCGTAGTACCTGGATAAATCTGCTCCCCCCTTGCCGCCTTTATGATCCCCGATCTCCTCCCCCGGCAGGCAGTCACCGGGAAAGCTCCGGCAGGGATGCGCCTCATAGACGAAGACGCCCTCTTTCACCGCCGGGTCCTGGTCCATGATCGATTTTGCCAGATCGATATCGGCATTGAAGATCCCGATGCCGGCCAAGTCGCCTCCATCGGTGATGGGGCAGATTATGGGCATAACTCCCCGGGCCCGGAGGAGGAAGTTCCTCCTGGCGTGCTCCCAGATGATCTTCTCCGCTCCTGGGCGGCTGTGGAGCATGATGCAGTCTTGAGTGGCAGGCTGGCCTGTGCAGGCCGAGAGGGCGCCGATATGTTTGTAGATCTTGGAGCGGGGACTAAACCTATGGGGATGTAGGCCAAGGGGTGTGGCTCCTCTGAGTATTTTAATATAATTTAATATTTAATTCAGTGACCTTGGCGATGGCCTCGAAATCCTTGTCTCTTGTGACTATAGCCTCAGCACCGTTTGACTCAGCGATTCCAGCTATCAGAACATCAAAGGCATTGACGGAAATTCCTAGAGCCATAAGCCTGCTCATTATCTCGCTGGATCTCTCGGCAGAGGCTATATCCAGATCCAGTATCTTGATATCGGAGAAGAGTCTCCTGAAGAATTTCTCTTCCGCTCTTGCTTTCTGGCGTTTGATCCCGACATAGATCTCATGATAGCTTACCGCAGTCGATGCTATGTCGTCATCAACTGACTGCAGGATCTCATTTTTGCCGCGGAATAGGTCAATTAATGCGCTGGTATCAAAGACTATCACACTCTCGACCTCGCCATCTCTCTTACCTTCCTGGAGTCTTCCTCAATCTTATCCAGCAATGGACTGTCCTTGAGAGCCCCAAAGTACTGAATGAGGTCTACTCTGTCTTTCTTAAGCAGCCTCACAATAGCATCACTGAAGCTTTCGTCCTCTCTTTTCGCGCCTTTGAGGAGGTCATACACATCGTCTCGGATGGAAATGGTCTTGGATGCCATGTATCTGTGTATGTATGCATAGATATATTAGGATTATCTCTTACCTTTCTTGAATCTGCTTCCAGTTTATCCAGATTTTGATAGTGACAGCAGGAGCACAGGCCTTGGGATGACTTGCTGCCTGAGTGCTAGGTCTTTTCATAGAAGGGAGCCCTCTCGCATGTTTTCATCCCCGATCTCTTCTTCCGGCAAGCAGTCGCCGGGAAAGCCCCGGCAGGGATGAGCTTCATAGACCAAGATGCCCTCTTTGACCGCCGGGTCCTGGTCCATGATCGCTTTTGCCAGGTCGACATCGGTATTGAAGATCCCGATGCCGGCCAGGTCGCCTCCATCGGTGATGGGGCAGACTATGGGCATAACTCCCCGAGCCCGTAGGATGAAGTTCCTCCTGGCGTGCTCCCAGATGATCTTCTCCGCTCCCGGGCGGCTGCGATTTGGGCCGGCCTTCGGGATTACGAGGCTGTAATCTCTGGCGCGGGAGAGCATCTGGATCATGAATTCGTCGGTGATTTCGGTCATGATAGTACCTCTCGAACTGAAATTGTGAGCCAACGTTGACGTATCCCGCTGCAAGTAGACGAGGCATCCTTAGGCGCCGCCACACGAAAGCGGAACCAGCAATTCTGATCCAACCGACATTCCGGAGTAAGGATTGT
>DAWB01000010.1 GCA_002505805.1 Methanosaeta sp. UBA80
TCAGCCTTTCCGGTCTGGAGCGGCTGGAAGAGGCTTTGGAGGCGGCTAAAGAGGCGGCTGACATCCGCCGAAAGCTGGCCGAGAAAAATCCCCAGGCATTCCTGCCCTACCTGGCCATGAGCCTGAACAACCTGGGCAGCATGCTTTCCGATCTGGGCTGGCGGGAAGAGGCTCTGGTGGCGGCTAAAGAGGCGGCTGACAGCTATCGAAAGCTGGCCGAGAATAATTCCCAGGCATTCCTGCCCGACCTGGCCATGAGCCTGGGAACCTATGGAAATGCTCTGCTGGGCCTGGAGAAATATGAAGAAGCAGTACGGACCTTCTCAGAGGGGCTGGAGCTTCTGGCACCCTTCTTCCATAAGCTGCCCCAGGCGTTCGGCAGGTTGGCAGGAGCTTTGAAGCGGGATTATATCGATGCCTGCCAGAAGGCCGGGCGGGAGCCGGACGGGGATCTAATGAGCCGGTTCGGTGGAGGGCTCGATAATAATTAGCTTGCATCACTTGAAGGAGGCCGGCTGCCGAAAAAGCTTCACTCAAGACACTGCCCAAGCCAGAAAGCCTAGAGCGATTCGAAATAGGCGCGATCGTGATGATCGAAGTTCAGAAGTACAATCTTTTCGTCTTCAACCAAGTAGATGACCACCCAATTTCCGACGTGGGTGCTCATCATGCCTGCCAGATTGTGACTGAGCGTCTCGCCGATGAAGGGATTGTCGCATATCTCTTTTAGCTTTTTGTAGACACGATCCCGCAAAACATGGTCCTTTTTGGTGATCCGCTGAAAGTTCTTCTCGAACCTGGGGGTCAGGCGCAGGATATACGCCATCGGCTGTCAGAGCTTCTCTAAATAGGCCTTTAGGTCATCAACGCTCTCGAAGCTCTTGCCTTTGCCGGCTCGATGCTCGGCCAGTCCCTCAAGTGATCCTGCCACTATCTTGAGGTCGTCCTCAACCGAGAGAGACTGCTTCTTGCTTTCTGCTGCCATGATACCAACTCTCTCTCTCGCCAGGCTATAAGCATTGCGAATACCTTAGGTGGTTAGGCCATCGCATCTTGGAAAAGTGTAAAGCCATTAAACATAAACATTCTATCATGACTACAACCAGTGTGTATACAATTCGCATTCCCTCCCAGGTCCGTCAGATGATGGATGAGATGAAGGAGATCAACTGGCAGTCCGAGATCAGGCAGGCTGTGGAAGATCTGGTGCGGGAGCGGCGACGTGAGAGGCTCCTCTCAGAAGCTGGTGAGGTCAGAAAGGCAACCAAGAACATCGGCATCAGTGCATCAGAGCTTATCAGAGAGGACCGGGATGCGAGATAGAGCAGTTCTTGACTCCGGGGTGATCTTCGCCATCTTCTTTGAAGAGGCGGCATCGGAGAGAGCGGCCAGAGCTGCCGGAGAGTACCGTCCCATCACCCTGGATCTGGCTGTCTCTGAGGTGGGAAATGCCGCCTGGAAGAGAGTAGCTTTTTTCCAGGAAAGAGAGGATGCGGCCCGCCTCTCCCTCTCCAAATGTCTGGAATTCATAGCCTCCTGTGCCTTAATCCGCTCCTCGGATCTGGCCGCCCAGGCATTTGAGATCTCCCTGGAGACCAAAACCACATTTTACGACAGCCTCTTCCTGGCCGCAGCTGTTCAGGAGAATGTGCCTCTCCTCACCCTGGATAAAAAAATGTGCCAGTCAGCCGGGACAAAATATAATGTCCAGATGCTTTAGCTATCCTGGCTTCTCATCACCCGCACGCCCCTCCTTCCTCATAGCTCTCCCGCAGGCTGTCCGCCATTTCCTCCCCCAGCCTCTGCCCGGCCCGGACGAAGAAGGCCTCGGCGAACTCCGGCCTCAGGCCGCCGATGCCCTCCTCTCCCTGCAAGATCATGTCCGCCAAATAGCGTATATCCTGGTCAGGGAGACTCTTCAGCCTCTGCTCGAACTCCTGGAGGCTGCGGGAGTAGTGATTGGCCACCGGCGGCAGGATGTTCATGTATTCGATGACCATTCCCTTCTTCTGCAGGGCCTCCAGCTCCGGAACCAGCTTGAATAAGACCTGCAGGTCCCTCTCATTCAGATCTCTGGCCATGCTCAAAAAATAGTGCTCTCGAAATATAGGCTTAACCTACAGAGCGGGCCAGCCAGTCCAGATAGGGCTTGTGGCCTTCCGCCACCGGCAGGGCTATGATCTCGGGAAGGGAGTAGCTGTGCAGCTCTACAATCCGCTTTCTCAGCGCCTCGAAGCGGCCTCTCGTGGTCTTGATGATCAAAAGCGCCTCTGGATCCTGGTTGACCTTGCCCTCCCAGATGTAACAGGAGCGGACAGATGCGATGTTCACGCAGGCGGCAAGCCCCTCCTCTACCAGGGCCCTGGCCAGAGCATCCCCCTCCTCCGGAGAAGCGGTGCAGTAGACCCCCAGCAGATCCGTCTCAGCGCCCATGTCCTTCCACCCAGTGACCGCCGCTATCAGACGATATCTCTTTCTTCCAGAGTGGAGCCCGGGCCTTCAGCTCCTCCAGTATGTAGCGGCAGCCGGAGAAGGCCTCCTCCCGGTGCGCCGCGGAGCAGACTATAGCCAGGATGCTCTCCCCCACGGCAAGCCTCCCGGTGCGGTGAGATACCTCAGCCGCCGTGAGGGAGAAGCGGCTCATGGCCTCCTGGCGGATGGCCTCCATCTCTGAGAGGGCAGGATCCCGAAAGGCCTCCACCTCCATCCCCAGGATGCCGTCGTCCCTCACCGTGCCCAGAAAGCTCACCACTGCTCCTGCCTCATTGCGCCTGACCCTTTGGATCATCCGGTCCAGGGAGATCTCCTCCTCGCCTATCTCAATCACAGCTAGCCCCCTGCCAGGGGGGGGAAGATGGCCAGCTCATCCCCCTCCACCAGAATCCGGGAGAGATCCCTCTCCGGATCGATCCTCTTGCGGTTGACCATGAGCAGAACATAATCGCGCAAAATCCCGCTGGGCTCGAATGCCGCCTCCCTGAATCCGGGGACAATTGAGGCCAGCTCGTCCAGCAAATCTTTCACGCTGGCCTCCTCTTCCAGCTCCACCTCTCGCTCTCTTCCCAGAATCCCCCCAAAGGCGGCAAAGGCCAGGACCTTGATCTTCATCTCTTTGCCCGCGCCTATTTCCTGTAGATATCGGCAAAGCTGGCTAGAGGACTGCTGGACTCGGCCTTGGCTTTATCTGCTTTCTTGAGGGAGCCCTTGACCTTCCTGGCCTCATTCTCCCTCAGCCGGGCTATCTCCTCATCCGAGTCCAGTCCCATGACGAAGGTACCATGGCAGGGCTTGACATAGGTGAAGAGCAGCTCTTTTCCGCGCACTCCCATGGCCACGGGAGGAATTCCAATGATATAATAGTCCTTGAAGATCCTGTAGCCGGGATCGACATAGTAGACCTCCTCAGAGTTCTTTTCTATGTACTCCCTGGCCTCCTTGAATGAGGTCCTCTCCAGATACAGCCTGTACTTTAACTGCTCGATGCAGCTCATAGCGCCACCTTGTCTATCTTGTTCTTGAGCGGAGCTGGGTTATGAGTTGCCACAGCCACGATCTTCTCCGCCGGATAGTCTATGCTCTCTCCCAAAGCCTCGGCATTCTTGCCGAATACAACCGCGAAGAGCCTGGCATGGGAGATGGCGGAAAAGGTCGCCCCATAGGTCATACCGGCATCGCTGTGCATAAAGGCGAAACAGATATCATAGTCATATTTCTTCTCCACTATATCCGCGATTGTCTGGTCCAAATCTGCCATCTTCTGCACATAATAGCTTTCCGGATCGGCCACCTTCAGCAGCTTGACCGGGGCATTGGTCCCGGCCACAGTCACATCCCAGCCCGCCTTCTTCAGCTTATGGGCCAGATAGATTACCGTGCTGATCTGCACCGGTACCTCCGGGCAGCCCATAACCAGCAGCGCGCTCTTGCTTTGGCTCATATTTCACATCCCTTGGCCATGATCATATTTATTGCTATTAATACCCATTATCTTGATGATCGTTTACCCATCTTCCCGCGCTCTTATCCATTTTCCGCATTCAGCCTTTTGAGCTATCATCAACTATGCATCCCTTCCCAGCCCCCGGCACTCCCGGCAATAAGGACTGGGCTCATAAGAGACCTCCTCCAGGCAGCCCTCCAGGCCATCCCAGAGCATCAGACGGTTCTTTAATAACCTGCCCTTCCCGGTGACATACTTTATCGCCTCAGTCACCTCAATGGAGCCTATCACCCCGCAGGTGCTGCCTATGGCCGGTGCAGTGGCGGGTGGAGGAGCGCGAGGAAATAGGCAGGAGAGGCAGGCGGTTTTTCCGGGAATAATAGTGGTGGCCTGACCTTGATAGCCGCTGATGGCACCGTGGAATAGGGGGATGGCCCTTTTCAGGGCGGCCCGGTTGAGCAGATATCGGGATGGAAAGCTGTCCATGCCGTCCATGATCATATCGCAGCCCTGCAGCAGATCATCGACATTCTCCTCAGAGATCCTCTCCACCACCGCCTCCACCTCTATCTCGGGATTGATGCCCGCCAGGGAATCATAGGCAGAGAGGGCTTTAGCCCGGCCCAGGTCGGCCTGAGCATGCAGGATCTGGCGGTTGAGGTTGGATAGCTCCACCACATCGCAGTCGACGATCCGGATCCTGCCGAAGCCTGCTGCGGCCATATAAAAGGCAATGGCTGATCCCAGGCCTCCCGCTCCGGCGATTAAAACTCGGGTGCTCTTCAGCTTCTTCTGCCCCTCTTCTCCAAAGAGCAGGATCTGTCGGGCATACCTTCCCCTATTTCCGTCTCCGAGCATCTCTCCTCTCATCGAGCTATAGTCTTCCTTCATCCGCCGTGCACAAAACGCACGATCTTGAGCTGGTCCGATCCTCCCGCGGTCTCATCATCCGGAACGATCCTTCCGTTCTTGGCCACGATAACCTCCTCGGGATTTATCCCCAAATCTTTCACAATCTCCTCGATTCTGGCCTCAGAACGGGATAGCACCCTTCGGCTGCCATCTGGCATTGATATCAGCATTTTTTTCGTCCTCTGCAAGGCATTGTGGCCTTTGCTGATGCATTGAGCCAGAGGAGCAGGCAGTCCTCCTGGCTCAGGCCATTATGAAGCTTTTCTGATGCAAAACATTTGCGGCCTATTCACAATTGCGAAAGGACATGGAAGGGAGGCCGAAATCAGAAAAATCTGCAAATCAAAAAACATATAAATATTGCAAGCAGCATATTATATTGATGGAAGAACACTTATATCCCTTTATCGATCTGGTCGGATCTTCTCCCATAAGCTGGGAGAAGGCAGCGGAAAATGCCATCAAAGAGGCATGCAAATCGGTCTGGTGCTTCAGGATTGCCGAGGTCAAAGAGCTGGACGCAAAATTGGACGATCAGGGCAGGATAATAGCTTATAGGGCAAAACTGAGAGTCTCCTTCAAATATGATGACTGGAAGTCGGAGCTTGGCTGGAAGAGCTGCAAAGGATAGCAGTTCAAGCCTGCGGATTCATCTTCATCTCCCCGCCCCAATAAAAACCGTCTCCGGCGCCATTTTCATTAGCCGGCAACCTCAGAGAGAAGAGCTGGAAAGCGACAAGGAGCACTGATGAAGATAGCTTATGTCTACGATGCCGTCTATCCCTGGGTCAAGGGCGGAGCGGAGAAGAGGATATATGAGATCTCCCGGCGGCTGGCGGCGCGAGGGCATGAGGTTCATTGTTACGGCATGAAATGGTGGCAGGGCCAGGATGATATTGAGGCGGAAGGGGTGCATTTGCATGGCATCTGCCCAGCCAGGCCATTGTACTGCAATGGAAAGCGCTCCATCACCCAGGCGGCCTACTTTGCCGGGAGATTGCTGGCCATTCGCACCAATGCTGATGTGCTGGACTGCCAGAATTTTCCTTATCTATCCTGCTTCTCCGCCAAGCTGATCTCCCGCCTGCAGGGCCCGAAGCTGTTTATCACCTGGTTGGAGGTGTGGGGCGAATACTGGCGGGAGTATTTGGGCAGAAAGGGAAGAGCGGGCCAGGCAGTGGAATGGGCTGCCGCCCGGCTGACGGACCGAAATATAGCCATCTCCAGGAGGACGCAAAGGGATCTCTTGAGGCTGGGGGGGAGAGAGGCTCAGATCGTCCCACCGGGCATAGACTGCAAGATGATCTCCGAAGTCGTCCCTTCGGGATCGCAGTCCGATCTTATTTATGTGGGAAGGCTGATAGAGCACAAGAACATTGACCTATTAATCAGGGCGGTGAAGCATGTCCAATCCGAAATCCCGGATTTAAAAGTCATGATAGTGGGCGACGGGCCGGAGATAGATAATCTAAGGCTACTGGCCAGAGAGCTGGATCTGAGCCAGAGCATCAGCTTCCTTGGCTTTGTGGAGGACTATAATTATGCCCTCTCTCTTATGAAATCCTCGCGCATATTTGTCTCACCCTCTACCAGAGAAGGATTCGGCATGGCCGCCCTGGAGGCCAATGCCTGCGGCATTCCCGTTGTCACCGTCAATCATGATATGAATGCAGTGATGGACCTGATCAGCAAGGATACCGGCCTCATCTGCCAGCCGGATGAGGATGATCTATCCCGGGCCATCCTAACCCTGCTGCTGGGCCAGAGCATCAATAAAGAGAGATGCATAGAAGCAGCNNCCTGAATCTCATCAAAGGGATATTTGACCCAGCCGGAAATAGATGGCAAGGGCTCCCCAAAATTCAGCCGGCAATAAAAGAGGGTACATTATTTTTCTTAAAGCATTTGACAGATAGATTTATATCAAATAAAAACTTCAAAGTATATCCGTAGCTTAAGATCGCTAGTGGTATGCGAGACATAATCTACAATAAAGGGATATAAATCTATT
>DAWB01000096.1:0-2986 GCA_002505805.1 Methanosaeta sp. UBA80
TATTAAAAAGAGCGGAGTTTAGGTTCGAGGGAAATTATGTTGAGCGAATATTTATTGGGATTAAAAAAACATGAATTGAAATTTTTTATAGCAATATTTATATCTCTTATAGCGTATGATAATTCTCTCGGTCAAGTATATGATGTTGGTCTTACAAATGGATATTTTACCATGGAAATAGTTGGAAATCCAGGTAGAGCGAATCAGACAGAAACAAATGTAACCATATTGAAGGTCATTGATCCTAGCAATGGTCGCTTACAGTATAGATATGACATTATAACCCCACCAGTTGATGATTTTCATTTTGTCTTAGCGTTGGATAGTTCTTCAAGCCTAAAAGCGTCCTATAATTCAGAACAGTCAAATGCTATAATAAAAGCAGTTCCTAATTTCATTAGAGACGCAGCTAATGAACATAAAGACAAAATGTTTAAAATTTCGATAGTTAGTTGGGATGATAATATAGATTTCGCCTCCAGTCCATTTGGAAATAACATATCTGATAACGCTAAGCTAAAAAAAATCAACAATGTTTCTGAGGATATAGAAACCTATAACGTATTTGGAGAGGTAAATGATTCTAGATACTATTACTGTTCTTTTGATGAAGACGGCACGAATCTATCAAAGCCTTTAGAAGCTGCTATTCGCATTCTTGACAATAATCCGCCAATTAGATATCATAGAACATCTAATTTTACAATAATTGTCGTTGGTGAGGGTGAGTATAAAAAATGCATGGATACGTATATAAATGATGCTCAAGAAAAAGGTTATGCCGTATATACGATTCTCCTCGGCTATAGTGAGACCAGTGACCTATTATTGCATTTGCAGAATATTACAGGAAATAAATCCCGTGTATTCACTTGCATACCATCAGATAAAGCTTTAGAAAAAGAATTGGAAATTCAGCTAAAAAAAGCTTTAGAGAAAGCCCTTTCTGAACCTGCAGCAGAAGATGTGATTCTATACGATCGTTTTAACGGCTTTATTCCGCCAGGCAATAAAGGTTCGATTGAAGTGATTGGATATCCGCAAACTCATCAAGAAATTACTCTAAATATTGTAAACAATTCAACATCAATACGAATACCGAATGGATTATGGGCGAATAACCTTACTAGGGTAACATTGGATGCAAGTATTGATTTTAAAAATATGGCAGTATCGGCCAATAAAAATCCATTTAGTTCTCTAGAAAATAATAGTATTATGGAGCCAAATTTAAGCTATTTGTGGCTTAGAGAGCAGAATCGTTTTAATGTTAAAATACCCGATAACAGTAGTATAAATATTATTGGTCCAATCCTTGAAAGCTCAATTCAAACCGCGGGAGAACCCAGAGGAAGCGCAAGAAATTGGCTCTTGAATATCGGATTTACCCTTTCAAAGGTTTTGAGAATATGAATGAAATAAAAACATCTTCTCTAAAGGTATTTTCTGCTGTTGGAGAAAAATTAGTAATAAGTTCAATATTAGTTTTTATAGGCTATATTTCTACCCCCATTGAGATAGTAAATTATTATAAACATGAAACTCAACTTCTCTTCTTGAGTACAGGATTATGTTTAGTCTCTTTAACTTTAGCAATTGCACATGTAAGAGGTGTATTCACAAAAATACAAAACCAAATAGATTATTCCAGAGCATACGGTGTAGCATTATTAGTATTTAATGTAATCTCAGTATTTTTGCTACTTTATGCCTACTACGATCTAAAATTAAAGTTTGAGAAAAGATTCGATCCCTTATTCGATTTTTTTATTGGCAACTATTTATATTATGTAATGATAAATATCATCCTTGTTTTAGTAATTTCCTGGATACTATCAAAAATTATAAAAAAGCTGGCAATTTTCGATTGATTATGGAATAGCTAAGGAAGTATGAAATTTCATTGCATTCCAAGTCGGTCCTTTGTGATCCGGACACCCAACTGCATTTTCTTGAATTTGCTGGCATATTCGGGGTGGATGCCTTCTCTTTGTCCAATTATCTAACTCCCCGTTCAACTTGTCTAGAGCCAGGGCTTTCATTCATTTACAGCCCCCATCTCCCCCAGTCGGGCTACGGCATAGGCCGGAAAGACATCCGATATCCTTGTTCCATACCTCTCCGATATGCGCACGCACTCCATCCCTAGGAATGCCGCCGCCTCGGCGATCAGGCCTTCTCCCGTCCCCGCCGCTACCACCTTGTCTAGGCCGTGCTCTTCCGCCTGCCTGGCTATGGCCTGCACCAGAATGTCCTTCTGTCTCTGGCAAGCCTGCTCGGCAATGGCCATTGCCGCTCTTTCTCCGATCTCCTCCAGATCGGCGCAGACACAGCGAGCCAACCGGCGCAGAGCTGCCTGGCGGTCCTTTCCCGCCCCGTCGGCGGTATCGCAGGAATAGCTCTCTTCCGAGATCTGGCCTAAAGCCAGGCGGGCGTCAGCCATTATAGAGAAGAGCTCCGGGGCCAGGGGAACAGATCTGCCCCCGATCCTGGCAGCAGGAAGGATGGCATCGAGCCTGGTGCGGAGCAGGCCCATGTAAACCAGCTCTCCTGCCGCCAGGCGCAGAAAGTCTGTCCTGGCTGCAGCGACACGGCCGCTGAGAATTGGTATGATATCCGTGGTGGTGCTGCCCATATCCACAAATAGGCAGTCATGCTCCTCCTGCCCCAGAAATGCAGCGGATGCAGCCCAGTTGGCTGCAGCCAGCTCCAGAACATCGTTCCAGTTGAATCCACCCGTCCCCCAGAAATAAGCAGGTACGGAGAAGGACCTCCTGACACAGCCCATCAGCCTCTCCAGCCCTTCCCTCTTGCAGGAGAAGCAGTCGGCCAGCTCGCCAGTAATCACCACCGCCACCGCCTCTGCCTGGGGCTGGCTCCTGGCAATGCCGCACAGCGCCTCCTCCAGGGGCGCTCCCTTCCAGAGCGGCAGATAGACGCTTGCGGTGAAAAGCCCATCCGAGCTGGCGGCCTTGGTATTGGCCCC
>DAWB01000096.1:3008-5557 GCA_002505805.1 Methanosaeta sp. UBA80
CATGATCATGGCTGCTAAGGAGAAATTTGCTGAGCCCACTTACCTGGAATATGGATTCGGAGAGCTGGAGCATAAGGTCATCAAGCCGGACATCTGCTGCCGCTGCGGCACCTGCGAGGCCTTCTGCCCCAGAATAGATCACGTGGAGAACAGACCGGACCTGGTGAATTACGATCCCCTCTGCGGCCTGTGCTTCACCTACTGCCCCAGAACCTTCCTGGATATGGCGGCCATGGAGTCCAAGCTCTTCGGCCGGACCAGAAAAGAGGATGAGCCCCTGGGCATTTACAGAAAGGCGGTGGCGGCCCAGGCCCAGCCGGTGCTAGAGGCCGCTCAGGACGGCGGGGTGGCCACCGCCCTGCTGATAGAGGCTATGCAGTCGGGGATGATCGACTGCGCCATTGTCACCGGCAGGGACGACGAGTGGAGGACCGAGACCATTATCGCCACCAGCCCGGAGGAGATCCGCTCTGCTGCCGGGACCAAGTACACCATCCATAACAGCGTCATGGCGGTAAAAGATGCCCTTGAGTCTGGATACCAGAAGATCGGCTTTGTGGGCACGCCCTGCCAGATTCAGGGGCTCCGGAAGGTCAAGCTCTTGGATGAGCCCTACCAGTTCGGCCAGGACAGAATAGCCCTCCTGGTGGGCCTTTTCTGCATGGAGAACTTCGACTATGATGCCCTTATGAACGGCCTGGTCAAGGGCAAGTTCGGGCTGATGCCCAAGGATGTAGACCGCTTTGAGATCAAGAAGGGGATGTTTCGGGTTATTGATAAAGCCGGAAAGGCCCATGAGGTCAAGATCGAGGAGACCGATCCCTACACCTTCCCCGGCTGTGGCCCCTGTTTTGACTTTGCCAGCGAGCTGGCCGATGTCTCGGTGGGAAGCGTGGGCTCAGCCGATGGCTGGTCTACGGTGCTGACCCGCACCGATGTGGGAGAGAAGCTCTATGGCGATGCTCTGGCCGCAGGCCTGGTAGCGGAGAAGGCCGTCTCGGAGAAGGGCCTGGCTCTGGCCAAGCGGCTTGCAGCCGGCAAGGTAGAGCGTTTCCTGCTCAAGTCTGAAGAGATGAAAGTCGACGGCATCATTCGTTAACTGAGAAGGATCACTGATTCTGATGCTCTCCATAGGGCTGGCCGGAAAGCCCAACTCCGGAAAATCCACCTTTTTCAAGGCGGCAACTCTTGTCGATGTGGATATTGCGAACTATCCCTTCACCACCATAGATGCCAACCACGGCGTATCCTACGTTCGAGTGCCCTGCCCCTGCCGGGAGCTGGGGATCAAGGAAGGCTGCGGAAGGTGCAAGGACGGCTCTAGGTTCATTGCCATCGAGTTGATAGATGTGGCTGGCCTTGTGCCCGATGCCCACCTAGGAAAGGGCCTGGGCAATGAGTTTTTGGATGCCCTGCGGGTGGCGGAGGCGGTGATCCATGTCCTGGATGCCTCCGGCGGGACGGATGCAGAGGGCAATCCCGTGGGCCTCGGCAATCACGATCCCGTCTCTGATGTCAGATTCCTGGAGCACGAGATAGCCATGTGGCTGAACGGCATTCTCACCAGGAATTGGGAGAAGCTGATGAGAAACTACAAGGCTCTGGGAGGCAAGCCGGAGCAGATTCTGATAGACCAGATGGCTGGAGCGGGGGTCTCGGACAGCCAGATCCGCCGGGCTCTCTCGGAGATGAAAAAGGACCCAGGAGCCTGGAAGGAAGAGGATATCCTGCGTTTTGCCCGTCTCCTGCGAGCCTACAGCAAGCCCATGATCCTTGCTGCCAACAAAATGGACGTTGCACCTCCCGAAAATGTCGAGCGGCTGCTGGCCCTCAAGGATGACCTGGTCATACCCGTCAGCGGGGCGGCGGAGATTGCTCTAAGGATGGCGGAGAAGGCAGGGCTGATCAAATACAGGCCGGGAGACCCCGACTTCGAGATCTTGGGGCAGCTAAGCCCGGCTCAGAAGGCGGGACTGGAGAAGATCAGGCTTCTCATGAAGCAGCACGGCGGGACCGGGGTGCAAGAGTGCATCAACCGGGCCGTCTTTGAGCTGCTGGATTATATCGTGCTCTATCCCGTGGAGGATGAAAACAAGTTCACCGACCGGAAGGGCGTGGTCTTGCCGGATGCTTTCCTCATGAAGCGGGGCAGCACCGCACGGGACCTCGCGTTCCGGGTCCATTCAGACATTGGAGAGAGCTTCCTCTTCGCCATAGACGGCAAGACCAAGATGCGCCTAGGTGAGAAGCACGAGCTTCAGGACGGGGATGTGATAAAGATAGTCTCGACGAAGTGAAAGCAAGTCAATTTTAATCTTTTATTGACCAATCCCTCGACAATGCGGAGCTAGCATCCTCCTGCCAGGACTGGCTTCCCCTGTTCATCTATCTCTTTAACTAGCTGAGGGAGGAAGATACCAATATCCGTCACGAAACCAATGGCCTGAGCCGAACCTCTGTCCATGAGCTTGGTTACCGTGGCAGGATTGATATCGATGCATATGGTCTTTACGAATGATGGCAAGAGATTGCCCACCGCAATGGAGTGC
>DAWB01000096.1:5575-5756 GCA_002505805.1 Methanosaeta sp. UBA80
AACCTCTGGAAGTGGGCCGTCGTCGCGAATGGAACCCGCTAGGATATAGGTGATGCCTTTCTTGGTAGCCTCATATATTATGCCGCCCTTAAGCTTGCCTTCTTTTATGGCGTTTTTGATGGATCCACTGGCCATGATCTCACTTATGGCATAGAGATGATTTCGATGCCCTCCGGAGATG
>DAWB01000096.1:5767-6908 GCA_002505805.1 Methanosaeta sp. UBA80
GGTGCCAAATAGCTGCCGCTCGATGTCATGCACCGCTACGGCATTTCCCGCCAGAAGAACGTCAACGTAGCCCTCCCGAATGAGCCAGGCCAGCGAGGGCGCGGCACCAGTATGCACTATCGCCGGGCCACAGACCACAGCGATCTTTCCACCTGCCTTCTTGGTGCGCACGATCTCTTCGGCAAGTTGCCGCACTAGCTCACAGCTGGGCCGCTCTGAACTGACATCATTGGACATGAACTCGAAGTAAGTTTTTTGGCGTGGCCTCTCAGGAGGAGCTACCCTTACCCCGTTAGTGCCAATTACCACCTGATCTCCCTTCTTGATATGGCCAATTGGAGTACATATGGCTCTGCCATCCCGCAGCACCACTAGACAGTCCATATGGTTATGCTCAACCTCCACCCATGTGCCCTTGTAGTGCACGTAGGTGGGATGATTGGTGGTCGAGTAAAATCCACGAGGCACAATCATATCCCCTGGCGCTATTTCGGTCTTGACATCAAACTTCTCCACCAGCCGCGCACCCAGGGCATGCAGTTCCAGGAGTATGCGGTCCAGAGTAGCTGCATCCTCGCCGGCGACAGTTATCCGGGCATAGCTGGTGTCGTTCTTCTTCTGGCCTATCCGGAAGTCTTTGATTTCAAACTCACCCCCCATATCCATAATCTTATCCAATACTCTGGTAAGCATTTGCGAATCGATAAGATGGCCATCCATCTCGATATCAGCAATCTCTCTCATAAGCCCGCCCTCAAGATAACATTTTATCCACGATATTACCCAAATTTAGAGAACTAAACAAAGCTCAACCGATATCATTGAACCTTTATGATAGAATTAACCTGCAATCTCCTCTCCATCAAGCGGATAGACGCCATCCTCATCATGGACCTCCCTCCCGTTGAGGGGCGGATTAAATACGCATGCAAGCTTCAGTGCGGTCTTCGCTCTGAGGATGTGCCGGTCGTTTTTATCAAGTATATAGATGGTTCCTGGAGAGATATGATAGACTGCGCTTGTCCGTTCGACATCCTCGGACTTGCCAATTCGCTCGGCATTCCCCCAGCTATATTCAACCGTTCCATCCACAACCTCCACCTCTCCTTCCCCCTCTATGCAGTAGACAGATTCGAGATGG
>DAWB01000096.1:6935-7399 GCA_002505805.1 Methanosaeta sp. UBA80
GTTCTCGGCGACGACCCTCCGATCAGACCTCTCGGCATCCTCGATATTTCTCAATATCATGCCAGAACCTCAATATCGCTATCTATCTCGCTCATGGTCTTCAGGCGTATTTCTTCCATCACATCTCTCATACTCTCTTCGAGAATGGATAAGCCCTTCTCGAGCTCGTCGTCGCTAATTGTGAGCGGTGCTAAAAACTTGAGAACCTGGTCCTCAGAGCCAGATGTCTCAATTATCAAGCCCTTCTCGAATGCGACACGAGAGATCTTCGATGCAATCTCGCCCGTCTTGCAGTCGAGAGCTTGGACCATCCCTCGGCCACGGGCAGAGAGCGTTCCCGTATCGTCGAGGCCAACCAGCTGATCAAAGTACTCCCTGACGATCTTACCCTTCATCTTCACTTTCCTCGAGAATGAGGCGTCGCTCCAGTACTTCTCGATCGCCGCTCTCGCGGTGACGAAAGC
>DAWB01000162.1:0-141 GCA_002505805.1 Methanosaeta sp. UBA80
ATGCGATGAGGCCATGGCCCTGGCTCTTTTCACCGTCCTGGATAAGGAAGCCGCCATTGCCACCATATCCCAGTGTACCTCATTCATGCAGGGAGTGAGAAACGGCAGGATCAATGCAGCAGGCGAGGTGGTAAAGAGAGG
>DAWB01000162.1:149-618 GCA_002505805.1 Methanosaeta sp. UBA80
ATTATGAGAGGGCGGGTCAGCTCCGAGGCGGGAGAGAGCCTGGCCGAGTGCACCGCCTCCTTTGCCATATTGCCTTCCAAAAAGACGGCCTAAGGCGAACCTTAAAGATGGGCCGGCTTAAATCCGGTCATACCCCGTGAGCCCATCTGCAGCCTTCGCACCATCTCCCCGGCGGCAGCCGCGTCTTCGGCCTCAGTGAGAATCCTGACCTTGANNTGACTTTGGAGAGAAGGTTTCTCTTGCCGCAGGGGCAGGTCCTGCTCTTGGCCTCCTTCCGGGCATAGAGGTGGCGGCCGCAGCTGCACCGGAAGACGATGAACATGAAAAGAGAAGGGATTTTCAGGTTGCGGGCAGCAGCATGGCATTGATCACGCCATCCTGTCCCGGCCGGTTGGTTATGCGGGCTTCTCCAATCTCTGTCTTGACGATAGCCCCCTTGGTAAGGATGTTCCTTCTCATGTAGTGCAGA
>DAWB01000162.1:652-3191 GCA_002505805.1 Methanosaeta sp. UBA80
TTTGCCTCCCCTGGTCTCCACCTTCTTTACCCTGACCGCGGCAATGGTGGTGTCGCTCTGCTCTCTGCCTACCTCATGCTTTCTCTTGCCCCGGGCGGGAATAAGCTTGCCTCCCGTGGGCTTTCTTCCAAATTTGCCTTGCCAACGCATATTATAATTCCTCAGATCGCGAAATCTCTTCGGTGCACTGTATTTAATGGTTGTGGTGCCTCGGTGCCTCTTTGCCCTGCGCATCTTTGCCCTCTTTTGTTTCCACTGCAATGCTAGAGATCCTTGGCCATGTAAGGGCCTGAGAGGTCATATCCCAGCCGCCGGTAATATCCGCGCGCTCCAATGCCGCTGGTGATCTCCAGGCGGCGGTAGCCCGCCTCANNCCATGGCCTCCGCCTCTTCCACCAGCCTCTCCCCAAAGCCACGGTGCTGCCATCCTTCCTTTCTGCTGCCTATGGGAAGCATCGGCCCGTAGACATGAAGCTCTCTCACCCGTGCTGCCGCGCCGAGGCGCAGGCGCAGAAATCCAATAAGAGTTTCATCCGGGCCGGCAAAGGAGAGAAAATGCTCCTCTGCCCCGCAGGCGGCATAGTGCATCTGCTCCAGGCGCACCTCTCCTTCTAGCAGATGGCGAAGTCCCGCCTCCCGGCAGCGAATGCAGCGACACCGGCTGCCCCGCGCTGCCAGTTGCTGCTGGGCCAGCTGCCGGAGATTGGATTTCTTGACCCCGGCCAGGATGAGATGAGCGGGTATGTCCCTCTGGACCCTCTGCAGCCGGACATAGGGAGGAAGGATCTCCTTGATGCGGGATACCAGGTCGGCAGCCTGCTCGTCCTCCAGGGGGCTGTACTCGCCCTTCTGATACAGCCGGTACAGCTCAGTTCCCTCTATGACCAGGGTGGGATAGATCTTGAGGTAGTCGGGGCGAAAGCGGCTGTCGGAGAATAGCTCCCGGAAGACCTGCAGATCGGTTTCGAAAGTGGAGCCGGGAAGGCCGGGCATCANNGTATCCTCCACGGTATGCCCCCGTCTCATCATCTCCAGGATCTCGTTCCTGGTGCTCTGCACCCCCAGTTCCACCTTGGTTGCACCCAGATAAAGCATCTGAGCGATGTCGGTCTGACGGCAGTGGTCCGGCCTGGTCTCGAAGGTGGTGCCGATGTTTCGCACTCTGGCGCTCTCATTGGCTGCGGCTATGGCCTCAAATGAATCCCGCACCGCAGAGACTCTCTCGCCTCCAGGATAGTGNNCAAATGAATCCCGCACCGTAGAGCTGCTCCAACCTCCCGGATAGTCGTTCATGGCCTGGAGGCAACGGCGGACAAACCAGTGCTGGTAGCCCAGAGGGCGGGAGGTGAAAGTGCCGCCCATGACTATCAGCTCCGACTTGTCCAGACCATGGCCTATCTCCTCCAGTTGGGCCAGCCGGGCGGCCACCTGGCGGTAAGGATCATAGTCATTCTGGGCCGCCCGCATGGCGGCGGGCTCGCGACCGGTATAGCTCTGGGGAGAGGGAGAGGCGATGCCACCCGGACAGGGCAGGCAAATGCCGTGGGGGCAGCGGGCGGGAGAGGTCATGGCCGCTATGACTGCCACACCGGAGAGTGTGCGGGTGGGCTTTCGGACCAGCATCCCCAGCCGCTCCCTCTCCGCCGGATCGGCCCGGCCCAGAATATCGGCATTGCTGGGCAGGGAGGCCAGGCCCAGCCGGGATGCTGCCCCCTTCTTGGCCGCCTCCAGCTCCGCCTGACCATTGATTTTGCCGGCCAGGATGGCCTCNNGGGAGCGAGGCGAGTCCTACCGCATCTCCGATCATTCCGTATCGGTCTTTTCCTCCGCCTGGGCCTGCATAAACTGCTGCTGAATCTGCGGGACCAGGTTGCAGCGCAGCAGCCCGGAGACGAACATTCCTGCTAAGAGGACCTGCTCTTTGGGCATATCCTGCAGGGCTTGCCTCAAATTGGCTGCTGCATCCTCCTCGCTGGCTGCTGCCGGATCGAAGAGCAGCTTCTTAAACTGGTCTCCAATCTTCATCATCTCCTCCGATGGAACGTCGAAGAAGCCCCGCACGATCTCCAAAATCAAAGATTCCTCATTGGGGTCGAACATAGCTTTCATCCAGGGTATGTCAACCATGAAATAGGTTTGGCCGGAATCCGGCTGCGCATGGTACGGTCATTGCCTGCCTCAAGCCTCAAGCAAAAGACAAAAATATGTTCTGGAAAAGCCAGAGGTCAGAATGATAAATATAGCCATTCCCAAGGGCAGCCTGCAAAACCAGACGCTGCAGCTCTTCGAGCAGGCCGGGCTGGAGGTCAAGAGAACAGAGCGGGAGTACAATGCCCGCATCGATGATCCCCGCATAGGCAAGGTCAAGATCCTGCGCCCCCAGGAGATACCGGGCTATGTGGCCAAAGGCTACTTCGACCTGGGCATATCCGGAACCGACTGGATTATGGAGTCCGGAGCAGTGGTGGCCCATGTGGCCGATCTCAACTACGGCAAGCAGGGACCGGGGATGGTCAAGCTGGTGGTGGCCGTGCCGGAG
>DAWB01000232.1 GCA_002505805.1 Methanosaeta sp. UBA80
CCACATCCACCAGCTTGGCCGCAAACTCCCGGCAGCTGGAAAGGCCGCACTCCCCGCAGTTATATCCCGGCAGGAGCTTCTCTATCCTCTTCATTCCGCCTCACTCCCCGACGTACTCCATGAAGCCGTCTAAATGCCGCAACACGCCCCGGTGGTGCTCCTTGGAGACCCGCAGCTCGCCGGTGCATAGGGTGCAGATGGCCAGAGGAGGATTGTGCCGCAAAACCATCTCCCCTTCCACATCCGGCCAGGAGCGGATCAGCTCAGCCAGCTCTGCGGAGCCTTTTCCCGAGAGGCCGTTGGCTTCTATGATCCGGCAACCAGGATTGGCCTCAATGATCCTCTCCCGGAAGACCTCCCTTTCCGCCTGGGAGACCAGATCTCCCTTGGTCATCACCGCTGCATCGGCGGTGGTGAGCAGCGGCCCCACCTTCAGTGGGCTGTTGGGCCCGGTGGTAACGTCTATTACACATATGGCCAGGGCCTTGTCCGGATAGGGAGCGCAGCGCAAACACAGCCCAGCGGTCTCGTTGAGCAGAATATCCGCCTTCTGGGCTGCCGCCCAGTCCATCATCTCCTGAAAATTGTATATGGCATAGTGGTCCGGGCACATGTCCCGCGATAGTCCAACCGCCACGGGCACATCCAGCCTCTTGAACCGCGCATCATCCTCCGTCCACATGCAGTCTATCTTGACCAACGCCGGATGATGCCCGGCCCGGATCAGGTCCTTTACCGCATGCATGAGCACCGAGGTCTTGCCCGAGCCGGGAGTGCCCGCCGCTACCAATCGGAGACCGCCGCCGTCCTGGAGGCGCTCCTGCCAGCGGTGCTGGAGCGAGCCTTCCGGGCGGAGTTCTGAGGCAATTTCTACCACCATATGCCCCTGGACCTCATGTGCTCAATCAGAGCGCCGGTAGAATATGCAATAACCTCGGGCAGATCCTGGAAATGCTTATCATTGGACCAGAGTGGGGAGCCGAGTTGCAGCGCCAGGGCGAGAAATGGGGTGTCCTTCGGGTCTCTATCCTTAATAATGCTAAAGGCCTCTTTCATCCGATAAGAATACATTTCGGATGGCACAACGCTTATTGATCCAAGGACAAATTGCAGGGCATGTTCGAAGCTGCTTGCTTGGATGTGTTTGTTTCGTTTAGAAATTATATAATCTCTATAATAATTTATCTCGGTTAAGCCGTCCCATGGATAATAATAAGAGCAAGCGTTGGATCTCAGAAGCCTGGCGGTTATGGAATCATCCTTTAAGAGAGCCGAGATGAGGATATTGGTATCGACTACAAGTCGTATTTCTTCCGCGTCTCGCTCCATGCCCTCTCCCTTGCAGCTTCAAGCCCTACCAGGTCATCCTCGGTCAAGGAAAGATCATCTTTGCACCGCTCAAATAAAGCCCACTTCAATTCTTCTTCTCTCACAAGGGCATCGATCTTTTTCTTCAGATACGGCCCTGGGAGCCCCTTTGGGACCTTGACGGTGATCTCTTCCATTCAAATCGTGGAAATCTAGTATCTGAAATGTATTATAGCTTTCTGATTGCTGCTATTCTTTGCCCTCCGCCGCCACCAGACCGAGACTGCCGCCGCCCTGGATGCGCTCCTGCCGGCGGTGCTGGAGCGGGCCTTCCGGGGGGGAGCTTTAGACCACAATCGGAACCAGTTTATTATTAATCCTCTCGAAAGCTTTTATAAGCTTCCGACATCATAACTAAAGGTCATGAATTTCAAAGTTGTCCTTCAGGAAGCGGAAGAGGGCGGCTACATTGTGAGCTGCCCGGCACTCCCAGGATGCCACTCCCAGGGAGACAGCATGGATGAAGCCCTGGAGAACATCAAAGAGGCCATAGCTGGCTGCCTGGAGTCTCTGGCAGAAGAGCGGACCAGGCTGCTGGGTGCTTCGGAACGGATCGTGGAAGTAACTGTTTAATCCTGGTTCCATGTCGAAGAAGCTGCCCTTAATCTCAGGAAAAGACACTGTGAAGGCTTTTTCCAGAGGCGGTTGGCGTGTGGACCGAATTGCTGGCAGCCATGCTGTGATGAGAAAGGATGGCTCCGCTGTAACCCTATCTGTTCCACTCCATAAGGAACTAAGAAAAGGGCTTTTGCGCTCTTTGATAAAAGATGCCGGTATCGATATAGAAGAATTCCTGACCTATTTGGTTGTTCTGGGATTATAAGGTAATTCTGGCTTATCTGCTCGACGCCCTTCGTCGCCACCAGTCAGAGACTGCCGCCGCCCTGGAGGTGGCTATATGCCGGCTGGAAGCTTTGCCGCTTAATGGCGCCAGGGCGAAATAGGCTCGTTGACCGAAAAGCGCCTCAAGCGCGCAGATTATATAATTCCTAACATACTGCACTATCAAAGCCCAGAGAGCGAATGGCAGCAGCGCTCGACCTGGGCATCTGCATCGAGCAGAAACTTAGGCCTGGGCATAAGCAGAGATCTCTTCTCCGGCAATTAACCGAGTTGCATATGCCAGGGCTGCAAGAACATCTTCTTTTTGCAGGTCATATTCCCGGACGATCTCATCGATCTCCATGCCGCCCGCAAGTGAGCCGAGAATTATCTCCAGAGGAACACGAGTGCCCCTTATGATCGGTTTTCCGTGCCTTATAGCCGGATGGATTGCTATTCTATCCTCGTACACTCTACGCCCTAAGGTTGGATAGAACTGCCATCTTTGAGCATAAATCCTTTTGCGGAAAATTGAGTCTCTGCGTCATATGATGAAATCAGGCTTGATTTGGCTGGCAGACCACTCTACCATACCTTTAAATCAATCCCCTCGATTCTCACCCTCTCCCCTTCCGAGTGCACCACCACCCCGGAGTGCACCTTCTGCATCATGCAGTGCTCGGGGAGGAAGCGCACCGTCTCGCCCACCTCCGGCCTCCTTCCCCGGCTGACCAGCCCCTCGAAGGCCGTCACCAGGCAAATGCCGATATCCTCAGGCGCGGGCAGGCCCTGCAACAGGTGCACCGGCCCCACCAGATGGACGGTAACGATTCCCTTATCCGACTTGAGAACACGGGCGAAATGGGTGATGGGGCAGCCCAGGGGACGGTAGCGGAAGATGTCTCCCTCTTTTAATTGCGCTGCCGGGTTGAAGGGATGCAGATCCTCCCGGCAGGAGGCCTCACCCTTCAGCGGGGCCAGGGCGAAGTCGGCTCGCAGGCCATCCAGGACCCCCATGATCTCCTCCCCCCGGTCCGGACAGGCCAGGAGACGGGCGATCTGTTCCGCCCGGCCCGAAAACCTCTCCTGCTTGAGCATGGGGCAACGCTCCAGCCCGGCCACATCCACCAGCTTGGCCGCAA
>DAWB01000030.1 GCA_002505805.1 Methanosaeta sp. UBA80
TGTCCTGCGGTCGCTGCCGGGGAGAAAGTTCTCAGCGCTGGAGCTGGGGTGCATCAAGTACGCCGGCTTCAAGAGGATAGAATCGGGGATGGACATCGGAGTAGACCTGGGCGAGGAGTGGGGAATTGCTGAGAGTCTTGGGACGGAGAGAAGAAAGGCCTCTAACATGGACGCCCAGGAGCTACCTGGGGAATGCCAGACTCTGCAGAAGGCCGCCAATGGCCTGCAGGCACAAGTACGACAGTTCACATGGGGAGCTCCGGGAAGATGGATGCGCAGGCTGACAGGCAGAGCACCTGAAGATGTTTTTTCCCGCCTGGATTGAGCACTTTTTTTCCGCCAGCGACAAAAAGATATTTGATAGAATAAACTTATGTTAATACCAGGACTCAAAGAGGGAATTCTAGTTGGCACTCAAAAATCATGAAATAATTGGCAGAGGGCTAGAGCAATTGAGAGAAGGCCTTATGCCTTTTATTGAGATGGAGCTGAAAGAATTTTACGGACAGAACTGGTGGAATAATGGTATAGAAGCGGTCATTATGGGCAAGATTGGCCCGGAAGCGCAGGCAAGAGGCCCTCTAGAAGAACGATATGCTTTGTTTGATGTCCAGGCGTTGCTCATCATCATTTGGAATAACTGGTCCAGAGAAATTTTTCAGCCTAAGTTAGGTCATATCGGGAGAAGTTATATTAGCGAATTGAGGGATATAAGGAATAAATGGGCACACCAGCAGTCGTTTTCCGATGACGATGCACACCGTGCCCTAGACACAATGCATCGCCTCTTGGAACTAATCAGGGCTCCTGAAGCAGAGTCGCTTAAATCAAGTGCATGGGAGATAATTCGTCAGCGCTTTGATGAAGAAAAAAGGAGAGAAATGACTGATTCCGAGCCGAATATTGAAAAGTCGTTGTCGGAGGAGATTAAGCTACCTCCAGATGAAACTCCAAATTATGGCCCTATTTTAGAAATAGAAGATCAACCATCTCAGATTTTATCATTACAAGCTGAAAATAAAAGCAGATTATTTCCTGATTGGAATGACATAAATAATTTTCATAATCCATTGACTGAAGGGGAGCGCAGAATTATTGAGTTTTTGGATGAAGTACTTCCCGATGATTGGATGATTTTTGCGCAGCCATATTTGAATGGCAGTCGGCCTGATGTAGTAATTCTCAACCCCAAATTTGGGATGACGATTATAGAAGTTAAAGACTGGAATTTGAAATCATATTGCTGGGAAAATGGCAAATTATGTGTTAAAAAAGGAGATAGGAACCATGAAATTGAAAATCCAATAGATAAGGCAAATTATTATAAATCCATTATCTTTGGGCTACTCGTCCCTCGCCTAGGAGAAGCTGCAGATAAGAACAGAAAAGTATTTGGATTTATAAAAACGGCATTATACCTTCACAAGATGGGCGGCAAAGAAGCAAAGGATTTCTTCAACAATGAAAGATACGCATCTATAATTGGCTATGATGACTTAGATAAAAATAAGATAAGTAGTTTCATTCGTCGATCTAATTCATCTATCCTAGGAGATTTGCAGGGTGGATGGGTTAAAGAAATATTGTTTTGGTTAACTCCACCCTTTCACAGCAAAGAGCAGTCGCAACTCTTAGAGCTTTCCGCAGAACAAAAGGAGCATGCTGAACCCAAGAGTGGACATTTTAGGCTGAGAGGTGTCGCTGGAAGTGGCAAGACCTTGATTATTGCTTATAGAGCTGCAAACCTAGCCTCGCAAGGTTTTAGGGTATTGGTTGTTACATACAATATTACTCTCTGGCATTTTGTAAGAGATATGGTAGCACGAACACCTTACGAATTCAGTTGGGCAAATATTAATTTTAAGCATTTCCATGGATTCTGCAATGACTTTTTAAATGAATTAGGGGTTCCAAAGCCTCGAGAAAATTATTTGGAAACCATCGTCCCGACTGTTGAATCTGCCTTAAATTCTGCGATGCAGCAAGGGAAAAATTTGGATTATCTCAAATATGACGCAATATTAATCGACGAGGGTCAAGATTTTAAATGGGAATGGTATAATTTATTGTCGAAATTTCTTGCTAAAAGAGACGAATTGCTCTTTGTTTGTGACAAAAAACAAAATATTTATGGAAGAGATTTGAATTGGATAGACGGAGGAATGAGAAATGTCAAGTTCCGAGGTCGATGGAGAGAACTAAAGACGATCTATCGCATGCCCAAAAAAATAGGTGACGCGGCTAACAGTTTTAGTGATATTTTCGGATTAGATAAGGCAATAGAAGTTGAACGCTATGAACAGACCACTCTCTTAAATAAACCACTCAAACCTCACTTTATTTGGAAAAATNNTAAGTGGCAGTGAATGGTTAATCCAAATAAGAATTGCTTACAATCTAATAAGATCAGCGCAGCTAAGGGCTAAGGAAGGCCATCCTTCAGATATTGTCATCCTTGTTCCGAATAAGAACTACGGAGCTACTGCGATAAAAAGTTTTGAAGACGATGGGATTGAAGCAAATCATGTTTTTGAAGACGATCTTGAAAGGAGGAGCCATCGAAATAAAAAAGCATTTTGGCTCGGAGATAGCCGCCTCAAAATGTGCACTTATCATAGCTTTAAAGGATGGGAATCAAGGCACGTTATCTTATTGATACCCGAAAAATGGGATTTTGCTAGTTTAGACTCACTTGTTTATACCGCGATAACCAGAACTCGTGAAAACATAATTGTATTAAATTGTAATAATAAGTATATGGATTTCGGGGAAAATTACCCCTCAGATTGGGAAGATTGAGATAATGGAGACGAATTCGCCGGGCTGAGCGTGGAAGATCTCTGCCAGGATCTCCTTGGACGTCTGCAGCTCCATGGCCCTGCTTACCATCGGCCTGGCCAGGAATGGGCTGCGTGAGATGGCGGCCCGCGAGCTCAAGGCCAGGGATTTCTGCAGAGCCTATTGCATGCTCTCATTCCTACTCGCTCTCAAACCCATGGCTTGAAAACTTCAATTGGCGGCTGTTTTCCGTGACCGTCCGCCTGACGCCATCAGGAACTCCTCCAGGCACTATTGCTTCTATCTCCAGGGTCACATGCACCTGGGCATCGGGCAATCCGACCAGATGAGCGATTACTTCATCTGCGATTCTGCTTGCATCCAAGCCTACACGAGCTGCATTTAATACAACGTTTCCATGGAAATGCCCTGGTAGGACATGAGGCATCGGTTGAACTGGCCGGTCAATTTCACCAGCAGTCACATGACCTATGCTTGTTTGAGCTTCTGCCCCAATGGTGACTGCTCCAGTGGAGCCAATTTCCTTGCTCTTTTGCTGCCGCTCAATATCCAGCTGTCTTCGTGCTATCTCGGGTTTGACAAGCATGCCAGGAGGATTATCTTCGGGGAGAGACACGCTCTGAGCTGCTCTCAAACCTCTGAATCGCCTGGAAGCTTCATCAAAGCTGTCTGCATAAGCGAAGGAATCCTCCTCCCAGGTGAGGAGCCGCAAACCGTCAAGAACCGCCTCCACCAATACTGATGGACTCTTCAGCCGGGGAAGGTAAACATAGCGGGCAAAATCCTCTAAAAGCAGCTTTATAGAAACGTAGTCACCTCGCCATAGGGGAACTCTATCCATTTCCATCCGGAGGTTTGTGCCGGCCAGGGTGGTGACCAGAAGTTCCTCTTTGTGCAACCTTTTGCTAGCTCTGACTGCCATAGGGCCGTTTCCTTGCAGACGTATAGCATCCCATTCGACGCTGTCCTGTGGACTGGCCTGGATGGGCACAAGCAGCCACTGAAAGATTTCCGGTAGAAGTGCCCCTACTGCATCGCTTGCCTCTTGCCTTCGCACATCGGCCTGCCGGACCTGCTGGGCGGAAAGGTCAAGGGTCTCCTTTTCCTGGAGAATAGACTCCCAGGCCATGTATAGACAGACGGCCTCTTCCAGATCCTGAAGCTTGGTCTTGTCTGAAGCAAGGAAGAGCAGAGAGTTACGGAAGCGACGCGGAGAGCTGCCCCGGAACTCGTAAATGCTTCGGGCTTCGGCCAGTGCGGGACTGCTAGGATCTTTGATGTGAGGTGTACCAGGTCCCAAAACCACCAGCCCGGCCTCCAGATCATCGGGCACATCGCTGCCTGACTGGGGGAAAGGATGGATGCGCGGGAAATCCCCCATCTGGCGCAGGTCTGCTTTCACTCTTTTTTCAATCTCACGATATGCTTTGTCCGAATCTCGTTTAAGCTGCTCCGCCCTGTCCTCGGCCAGCTTGGTCACTGTGGGATGAATTGAGTACCAGTAACGACTGCCGTCCTGATAAAGGAACGTGGCCGCTCTGGCCAGTTGACGCAGGGCATCTCCGAAGACCGCAGGTGATTCACCAGGCATAATGCAGCCTAGCTTAATTCTGCGATCCTCAAGGCCTCTGTGGGCAGCAGTGGTTGTGGGAGCTGAGCCCAGGTAAACTGTCCGGGCTACCCGGCGGAATGCAGAAAATTTTCCGAGGTTTGGAACCTCGCCGTCCAGACGTACGGGAAGAGAGGCCTGTCCATCGATATCCTTCTCGATGACTGGGGCCCAGTTGTCAGAGAGATAGCGGGTGAGCTCAAACTGAATGTGCGGATCATCTAAGGGAATTGTGGAAGGCAGGATGAGCGGGTTCTTGTCTCCCTTTTCCCAGAGGCTATGAATCACTGCGGCCATGAGGCGCAGAACGCCCCGTGTGCGGTGGAAGTTGAGCAAAGAAGACCAGTCGGTATAAAGCCGGTCGAAGATCTCGGGGTGGATGGGATAGGCGGCTTTGATGCGCTCTTCATATTCCGTTTCGAAGCACTCAGGAGGGAACTCATTTCGCTGAGTTCGGTAAAGGTCGGCAAAGGCGCGGGCCACCACATCTCTTGACTTGTACTGTTCGGGGTCGGCAAAATGCTCAAAGAGCCTTCGGCGCACGATCTCGAAGCTCTCCTCTGCCGAGGCAGGCCGCCAGGAGGATTCTACCCGCCCAATGACATTGCTCAGGCGCTCCAGGGCTTCTCGGCCTCGAATTCCTCCCAGTTCCGAATCTTCAGCCTGATGGCGAGTCGAGCTTCCTGTGTCGGAGGCAGGCAGGCTTATGACCACAAGGCAACGGTTAGCCAGCTTGGCCGATTCAGTAAGATTTTGGGCGAAGGTGAAGTGGGTCTCGAAGCTACCGCCGGGAAGTTCGGAAGAGTCGTGAAGCTGCCGGGCATAGGCTACCCACTCATCAATGAGGATTAGGCATGGTGCATAGTCATTGAAGAGCTGGCGCAGCACGTCGCCTGGATTGGTAGCCTTCTCGTCATCGGCTTGCACTCGCTCGAAGGCTTTGTGAGCTTCGGCCAGGCCGCCAGCCGCAAAGCCTAGTTGCCAGGCCAGCTCACCCCAAATGGTTCTGACCACAGTGCCATCGGCCTTGGTCACAGGGTTTCCCGGAGAGATGCGGTTGCCCACCAAGACGACGCGTCTCACTGCGGGAAGGGACTTCACTTCTGCCTCATTTAGGATCTCCTCAATGCCAGGGAGTTGAGAGGGCGACATTCCGGAGAAGAGGTGGTACAAGGCTAGCATGGAATGGGTTTTCCCGCCTCCGAAGTTTGTCTGAAGCTGCACTACGGGATCGCCTCTATCACCGGAGAACCTTTGCACCGCTCCCACGAGGAGCTGGCGAAGGCTTTCTGTTAAGTAAGTGCGACGGAAGAACTCCACAGGACTCTTGTACTCGTCGCTTCCTTCGCCCAGGTAGACCTGCCAGAGGTCTGCGGCGAACTCCGCCTGTTGATAGCGTCCGCTGGAGACATCAGGGTGAGGATTCACAACCTCTCGCCAGGGCCGGAGAGTTCCTGCCGCCGCTCCCTCAATGAGCGATCCTCCCGCTTTGCGCTTCTCACCCCGCACCTGCTCATCGTACCTCTGGCGAAGCAGCTCCAGCTTCATGCGCTCCACCTCATCGGCCTCAGGAGCGGATACGGCAAGGAGCAGCCGGGATGCCGAGTCCAGGGCTCGGTAGGTGTCGTCCGTGGAGAATGGCTCCATATGAGCCCATTTGTTTCGGCAGTCTCGCAGCTCGGAGACCAGGCTTCGCTCTGAGAAGCCCAGCGTCCGCCGGAAGGTCTCGTTCCATATTTCCCACATGAGCTTGAGAAGCGCAGCCGGATCCCACTGGGTGATATGCCGATCGGTCATATTCTGCTCTTCTGAGAATCGCTGCAAAGCATCCATGCTCATAGCACCAGATAACAGGGAGGCCTTCACCTCACGGTCAACAAACGGTCCTAGGCCGGTCTGAAGAAGCTCCAGGGCTCTTCCCACCCTCTCTCGGTTGGTTGCCATAAATCATACCTCCCATTTTGTCTGGGCATCCTTGCCATGTGCTGATCTATTTGCCGATCCCAACAATGCAGTGCTCTGTCTGGCAAGGCGGGCTATCTCCGGCCAGCCCAAGACCAAAGCGTTATATGACTGGGCCTCTTGAGAGCGGTTCTTCTTCTCGCTAAGGTTGAAGAGGCGGTAGGCCAGGTCGCGGGCCAGATCTGCTCTAAAGTCCAGGCGGCGCAAAATGTCGGCAGTGGCCGGGTCGCCCAGTTTCTCGTAGTAGTAGAGACGCAAGAGCTGGTGCACCACCTCCCAGACGGGCAGCCTGCGGTCGTCTTCCGGCTGCCAGTCAGCAGAAAGTTCCTGGGGGCGCAGCAGGCGCACCTTGCCTCCTTTGGAGTGAAGAATGCCCGCCTCTACCATGCCGGGAACCGAGGTCACTTTGGCTTTGCTGAGCAGCTCGGCCTCGCCGAAGTCGCCCTCTGCGAAACCGTGCTGCTCGAACCAGGCGATGGCCCAGCGAGTGTCATTGTCAAACTCATCCTCATTTTCAGACAAGAGCTCCGTCAAAACGCGGTTGATGAGGGCAAGGGCCGTCCTTACGCTCATAGGCCGACCGCTGGCCTCCAGGATGCGGCTGTAGCTGGAGTAGATGGCCATGCCTGGTCCGATGGCCGCCTGGGCAAAGTCCACAGGAGCGATGTTACCCTCCTGCAAATGGCGCAAAGCACCGGGCAGCTCGCGCTTGAGCTGGGCAATGAAAGATCTTCGGTCGGTCTGTTGAGCATCCGGGGGCCTGGGGCGGCAGGCTAGAACGATGTACGAGGCGAGGGCATTTGCGCTAATGGCCCTCATGCGCCAGGCTTGCGAAGCCCGTACCGGCCAGGTTGCGGTGATCTGGAAGCCCGTGCCAATGAGCGCCTCCAAAAGTGTTTCCCAACCGGTGGTGCGGTCGATGGTACTGCCGTTGCTCTCATTCTCAATCACCTCGTCCGTCCCACTCTCCTCGTCATCCTGCTTGAAGGCATAGTAGACGGTGAGCGGGAACCGCGGGTCCATCCTCTCCCGAAGTGCAGCAAAGGCCCGTCTGAAGCCTGTCTCGAAGTGTTCCCTGGCCTTCTGTCGATCACCTCCGAAGCGCTCCGGGGCAGCAGTCAGCTCTTCTGCTTTCGGAACAAGGACGGTGCTGAAGAGATCTGGACAAATATCGCCCACCGTTCGCCTCAGCCATACATAGAAGAAGTCGGACAGGGAGGCGTAGCCGATGTTGTCGTAGTAGGGTGGATCGGTGCTGACCAGGAGAGACTCAAGGCCATCCGCACCTGCAGCGGCATCTATCTGGCGAGCATGGCCTTGAATACATGAGCCGTCCGTCATCACCTGGATGCAATCGGCCACATAGTCACTGCAGGTTACCCAACCACCGACCGATTCGCCCAAGATGTTGGCCTCCGCAAAGTCCCAGACCATCGGAATTGCTTGACGTCCGAAAAGGTTCATGACTTTTTGATTGCTTGGGCTCCACCGGCATAGCGCATTGTTGAAATCAGCGCATCGATCCAATGCTAGTGCGAGAAAAGTAGCGATGCTGCGGGCGTATGCCTCTTTATTTTCCGCAGAAAGCCCAGCAGATAACGCATCCCTTCGAACGTCCGCCCCGATCTCTTCTATCAGGTCAGAAAGCTTCACCATCGCTGTGAGCTGACGGGGGTTGAATATTTGCCAATGCTTTTTAAATCCGTATTTCTGAATGCGGAAACCCAGAGCCACCTCAGGCAGGTCTGATTCAGGAAAATTAGATGGCACAGCTGATTGAGCCGACTCATCATGTTCCTGGGTTGCTGGGAGATAATTGCGACCACGAGGAACCTCTGCCACAATGGCAATCATTGCGGAGCTGAGACGTCCCTTTTCTCCTTGACCGCGAATGTAATCAAAGGGCATCGGAACATCGGAGAGCAGGCAGTAAAAACCTCCGCCACCGCTCTTCGTTCCCGCCTTCACAGCAGCACGATCTCCAGGCAGGCCTGTACGCACGGCAAAACGCCAGCTCCCTGTTGCCCTGTCCACCACCGGCTCAAGCCAGGTCTCCTTTCCCTTTTTATTGGACAGCCAAAAGGTGCTCATGAGTGGTACATATACCCCACGGGCAGCAGGGTTCGGGCTTTGCACTGTCCGGGCCCAGATCCAGGCGATGACCGACAGCTCCTTGCCTACGAAGGCTTTTAGATCAGGCCGATCCAGAGCCATTTCCTCAGTGACGCGCACGGGCGGGTAGAGGTGGCCGATCTTTTCCCGCGCTCTTTCTAGTATTACCCGTCCGTAATAGCGCACATCAGTAGCTAATCCCTCATTACCCCGCCAGGAGCCCTCCCCGAGTTGCTTGTTTCTCTCTTCGGGATTCACGGGCGGCCTGTCCGCCCATCGAGATGCTATCTCTAGGTTGCATCGGTTAAGCAGCACTGCCACGGGATTGAGGTCTCCGGCATGTGCCTCCAACCCCAGCCGGGCAGCTTCCAGGGGTATCGAGCCGCCGCCGGCAAAGGGATCGAAGAGAACTGGAAGGCGTCCGTCGCAATGCTTTCGCATCTCCTCTCCGGCCTCGGCATAGACCTCTGGGTGCTTATGCAACTGCTTTTGCATCATGCGCTTTATGATTGCAAAGAGCCGGCTTCGCTCAGCCGCCTGCATCTCCTCAGTAGGAAACCTTTCCGGATGGCTGCTGGGATCGTCCACCACCGATGCGAAGATCACCGCACGGGAGACAGGCAAGGGCAGTCGAGCCCACCAGTGGTGAATTCCTTTGGGATGCGGCCCAATGCCTGGCATCTTATCATAGGCAGAAGCGTCATTGATTTCGGCCAGCGGTAGGGCCACTTCGATCAGCTTTTTCTTGATACTATCATTACTAGAGATCATCTTGGCTCCTCCGATCTCGCCAGCAGTTCCCCAAAGTCGTAATTGACGCTGGTCACGCCGAAATCCGGTTCCCGCCGGAAGGGCTTACGCAGATAATGCACGCTATGCCCACCGATTTCAAGAAACTGCACAATAGCCAGGATAAAGTCTTCGGGCTTGTTGAGTGATGTTAATATCTCATTCTTGGTGACCGTCACTGTTTGTGCTCCCTCCACCCTTCCCTTAACCTCAATAAAGCGCAAGCCCCCTTCCGTGGTATCACGGCTCTCTATGTCATATCCCAGCTTGCACTCTTCTAGGTCCACAGGTTCAAATCCCAATTGTCGTTCCACATCCATCACAATGGCTCGCGCCCGTGCGCCAGCCGCCTGCGTATCCTTTGCCTTTTCCGCTCCTTCCATAGTCCGCCCGGTAATCTTGGCCAGCAGCCCAACAGGAACTACAATCAATCCGCCCATAACGATCGGCGGGAGCGGGGAGATCCTAGACTCCAGGTCTAGCTGCTCTATACGCCTCTGCAACCTTGTTGCAAGGTCATCTGCTCGGCGGCGAGCCTCCTGAGAGTTCAGCCGAGCGTTTGCCTTGCCCGCTTGCTCCTGCAGCTTCAGCTCCTCCGCCCGCCGGTCCCAATGGGCTATCTCTTTCGTCAGCCTGTCCTTCACAGCCAAGCGGGCCTTCTCGATCCATTCCAGCCTCCTCTTTCGGACCTCTTCCAGGTGATCCGGCACTACCCGCCTCACCGCATATCCCAGAGCCTGCCCCTCCATCTTCTGGTCGATCCAGGTGCACTCCGGACGGGCCAGTATGGTTGCGCTATCCGGCTCATCGGGTGCAAGCGGCCGGTAGTCCAGGTAAGGAGCGTACTGCAGGTGCCAGGCCTTTCCTTGAGAATCCATCTCCACATAAAGCATCCTGCGGGAGATCACACGCCGCTCACCGCTAGCCGTTTTGCTCATGTCAGCTATGGCATGCTCCAGATAGAAAATCACCTTTGGCTGATCTCCTGTGTCGCTTTCATTCACCAGAATTGCACCTCTTCGCAGGAGTTCTTTGTGCCGGTCCAAAGTAAGATCGATAACCGCATCAAGAAGCGGATGGCCAGGACAGAGAAATGCCGCAGGAGTAAGTCCTGGCCTGGCAATGTGCGACTTCTCGAAGGTGATGCGTTCGTAGCGCTCTACAACCTGCTCTCCCATGCCCCTCAGCCGGCTTTGCTCTCTAACTTTTGCCGGAACATGAGTCACCTCGAAGCGGCGCAGCTCTCGCGTCCGGATACTGCCGCCCAGCCTTTGGAAAGCTTCCCGGAAGAACGATTCAATGTAGTGCGGCTGAAGCCTCCGTGCCTGTGCACGCTCCATGTCCTCACGGATGCGCCGTAGCCTTGTAGAATCGATACAATCGTGTACAAGAGCGTGCTCCTCCAGCAATTCCTGCAGTTTTTTCGGATCGAAGGCACTGTCTATCGCTTGGTTCAGTCGCGCCTCCACCTCGGGGCGTTCACCATAGCGGATAGCTTCGATCAGAAGATCCCTGAGTGGCCTGCCCTCGAATTGCAGCTTTCCCAGAACGTCGAAGACCTCTCCCTTCAGGCTCTGGCGAGCGATCTCCAACTTATCAAGGAGCCTGAGGTACACATCGCCTTCCCTCGTCTTCTCTGCCACCAGATTCCAGAGATAGCACACTTCAGTCTGGCCGATTCGGTGTATCCGGCCGAAGCGCTGCTCAATGCGGTTGGGGTTCCAGGGCAGATCATAGTTCACCATGAGATGAGCCCTCTGCAAGTTAATTCCTTCACCAGCCGCATCTGTGGCCACCAGCACCTGAACCTGGGGGTCGTTCAGGAAGGTCTCCTGAGCCCTACGTCTCTCTTCCCGGCCCATCCCACCGTGAATGATGACAATTGATTTAGGCCTGCCCATCATTGTGCTGATCCTTTCCGCCAGATAGTTCAGAGTATCTCGATGCTCAGTGAATACCACCAGCTTTTCCTTTGTACGGGCCTCGTCTGTAGAAAATGCTTTGAAGGCAGATTCGGCTACACACACAGCTTGTTCACACTCTCTCACCCCGCCAATAAAGATCTCCTGCAGCAAATTGGCGAGCTCACACCACTTGCGGTCCTCCCCTTTTTGTCGCACCTTTTGGGCCAAATTTTCCAGTCTAACTAGCGTAAGGATCTCTTCCTGAAGCTCCTCAATCGTTCGTGCTGCCGTGGCCTGATCAAGAATCTCCTCCTCTACAATCCCCACCTCATGGTCAGGAGCTTCCTCAAGATCCTCCCAGTCATCAATCCCAAAAGCCGGAGCTGTTGCCGCTTGGACTCCAACAACTGCCCCACGTCGCAGCAGATCCAACTCCTTCATACGGTTCTCTAGACGCTCCTTTCTTCGGCGCAAGGATTGACATATGGCTTCTGGGGAGGAGGCTAGACGGCGTTGCAGGGTGGTGAGGGCAAATCCCACTGTCCCAGCTCTCTTCTCGTCCTGTAGCTTATCTGCTCGGTTGAACTCTTCTCGAACGTAATCGGTCACTGCACTATAGAGCCGGTCCTCATCATAGGAAAGTCGATATGGCACTGTAGAAGCAATGCGTTCCGGAAATAGCTTTTCGCCATCAAACGTTATCATCTTCTCTTTGACAGTCCTGCGCATGATGTCTGAGATATCCACTGCATGCACACCATCACGGAATCGGCCCTCGAATCTATCCGCATCAAGCAAGGCCATGAAGAGCTGGAAGTCCTCTTCTTTGCCATTATGTGGGGTGGCTGTGAGCAGGAGGAAGTGCCTGGTCAGGCTTGATAAAAGCTGGCCGATGCGATAGCGCATGGTATATTTGATCTCACCCCCGAAGAAGGTGGCCGACATTTTATGGGCCTCATCAACGATTATCATATCCCATCTGCACTCGGGGGCAGCCAGCTTTGCTTGTACTGCCTCATCCCGTGCACACTTGTCAAGCCGGGCTATGGCCAGAGGATTCTCCATAAACCAGTTGCCTGTCCGCGCCGCCTCCATCTTATCGTTGGTCATAATTTCAAAAGGCAGATGGAATCGTTGATACAGCTCATCCTGCCACTGCTCTGCCAAATTACCAGGGCAGACCACCAGGCAGCGCTGCAGGTCTCCCCGGAGAATTAGCTCCTTAATCAGTAGGCCAGCCATAATGGTCTTGCCCGCTCCCGGATCATCCGCTAAAAGGAACCGGAGCGGCTGACGCGGCAGCATGGCTTCATACACGGCAGTGATCTGATGTGGTAGTGGTTCGACAAGTGAGGTGTGCACGGCCATAAGCGGGTCAAATAAGTGAGCCAAGCGAATGCGATGGGCCTCCGATACCAACCGGAAAAGGCTGCCATCGGCGTCGAAGTTCCATGGGCGACCTTTTTCTACAATCTCTAGTCGCGGCTCGTCGTCACGATAGAGGAGTACGTTATCCACTTTGCCAGAAGGATCCTTATATGTTAGCTCCAGGGCATCGGATCCATACCATTGAACGTTGACGATCGTAACTGCGGTATCAGGCAGAATACCGCGAACCGCAGCAGGTGGTTGGAGATCGTCAAGCTTTGTCATTGCATACCTCTGTTATTATTTTTTGGCATTGAAGCGATAAGGCCTTGGACGATGTGCTTGTACTCCGCGGCATCCATGTTGTTGCGGAGCTTATCGGCGGCTGCCCAATGGGTGGCCTCAAAGCCCAAGTTAGCCCCATTGCTCTTTGAATTATTTTTGCTCTTGCCTCTCGCCATGTCCCTACACCTTATTGCGGATTATGCAGGTCCATGAGATCTATGCCTAAATAGTTTATTGGAGGTGCGGGATAAAGGCAACTAGCATTTATTGGCATAAAGGAAGAATGTTTATTACAGTTAATGATGTACACATGGAATGATATGCCATGATGATTAAAAGATGCTTGGAGATATGTAGTTTATAATGCAGGGGAAAATAATGAAAATATATATTTATGAATCGGGCCATATCGATCTGGAGGCGCCAATAAATATGACCCAAGCCCAATTTGATATCTTTGCTCAATTTTTAGAGGATAATTTTCATGTAGACTATGTTGATAAGGTAGAAGCAACTAAAAAAGCAGGAACATGGGAAGGGGACCATAAAGATTGGACCTTAGAAGATTATTTAGCATTATTGGAGCCAATAGACAATCTTAGTTTAGCTGCCAAGATGGACAGGACTGAGATGGGGATAAGAATGAAACCGTCATGCCTGGCCA